>CAYUVZ010000017.1:0-8107 GCA_964448265.1 uncultured Candidatus Peribacteria bacterium
GTCCAGAGAAATTTAGACAAGACTATGATAAGTTATTGCAATTCACAAAGGAATTAAATGACACATTGCATTCTTATAAAATTTTAGAATCACAAAGAAGTCTTTTACTTAGTTGTATTTTGATAGCATTGGAATATAGACCCTTCAGAGAAGGATATAAACATTATGAAAATTCAAAAGATTTGGCAAGTTATTTAGTCGATACTGTAGTTAATGCTTTAAAAACAGCGAATATTCAATGAGACAAATTAGAGAATTTGTGAATTCAATTTAGTTTTATTAGAACTGATACATCGCTTTCTACAAAGGAGAATGTTCTAAAAAGTCTTATTAAAGAAATTGATGAAAATATAAATCAATTTATTAAAACACATGAATATTTTGATGTACTAGGGCAACTTTATATCGAGTTTTTAAGGTATGCAAATAGTGATAAGTGATTGTGAATCGTTTTGACTCCACCTCATATCACTGAACTTTTTGCAGAACTTGCACAAGTAAATAAAAATAGTGTTGTATATGATAATTGTACAGGTACTTGATGATTTTTGATTAGTGCAATGAAAAAGATGATTGATGATGCAAAATGAGAAGATGATATTATAAAAAATATAAAAGCTAAACAGCTTATATGAACGGAATATCAAGCACATATTTTCGCTCTTGCTGTATCAAATATGTATATACATCAAGATGGAAAAACAAACATTATGAATTGAAGTTGTTTTGATGAAGAAATAATTAATAAAGTTAAACTATTAAAACCTACAGTATGATTTCTTAATCCACCATATAAAGCAGATAAAAAAAACGATATTGAGGAATTAGAATTTATACTAAATAATTTAGAATGTTTGGCAGATTGATGAACTTGTATCGCTATTGTTCCAATGAGTTGTGCACTAGCAGTTAAATGAAAGATGTTTGGACTAAAAAGAAAACTTCTAGAAAAGCATTCTTTAGAGGCTGTTCTCTCAATGCCAAATGATTTGTTTATTGATTCGGATGTATGAACAGTGACATGTGTTATGGTATTTAGAGCGCATAAACCGCACTTAAAAAACAAAAAAACTTTTTTTTGATATTTTAAAAATGATTGATTTGAGAAAAGAAGAAAGTGAAGAATAGATACTGAATGAAAATGGAATTGAATTAAAGAAAAATGGATTAGTGCATTTATAAATAGAGACAATATACCAAATATAAGTATAAATATAGAAGTCTCCGCTTCAGATGAATGGTGCCCAGAAGCATACTTGGCTACAGATTTTACAATAATGAAAAATGATAATTTTATCGCTAATTTAAAAGAGCATTGTATCTATTTGTTTAACAATTGATTATCTAAAGAAATTTCTATCAATTCGATTACGAACAATAAAATTGACTTAGAATCTACTAATTTTGATTCTTTTAAAGTAAGAAATATTTTTAATATATATTCATGATGAGATAAACCGAAGCCAGATGACGCAAGACATTGGTGATGAGAATTAGTTAATTCTGTAGAAAATCAAACCACAAATAATTGAATAAAAGAAAAGATAGAGTTTGTAGATGATGATAAAATTTATGAAAACTTTATTTCAGTTGTGTCTATTTGAGAATGATGAAAGGCGTTTTTTCAGCCAGAAAGATGCGCGTGTTTTACTAGAGTCAAATCTTTGGTTCCTCAAAAAGATTGTCTTTCAAAATTTAATAAATTTATTTTTGTATATTTTTGTTCTGTATTAGATATGGAAAGATATAGATATGGTTATGGTAGAGTTCTTAGTAAAGATAGACTATGAGATACTGAATTATATTTACCATCTAAGAATTGAAAACCAGATCGGGAATTTATGGAAAATTATATTAAATCTTTGGCATATTCTACCAGTTTATAACATTTATTCCTCCAGTAAATCATGTACTTTCTGTAAATGCTTGTCATCTATATGCGTATAAATCTGCGTCGTCGTGATTGAAGCATGACCCAGGAGCGTCTGTACCGCTCTAATGTCCGCTCATTTTTTTATCAAACTCGTAGCGAAGCTATGCCTGAGGGTATGTGGTGTTACTCTCTTTTTGATCCCTGCTAAATTTGCATATCTCCTGACTAAATCTTCTACAGCGTTTCTGCTAAGATGGTCTCCGAGGTGATTGGGAGACAAACTTACAAAGAGAAATGGAGACGAATCTGGTCTGAGATCTAGATATTTATTTAAAGCATCCCTCGCGTGTTTGGTCGTGAAAATTGCTCTCATTTTGGAACCTTTTCCGATGACATAAAATTGATTGGAATCCAGTTTAATATCTTTTTTCTGTAAATTAATTAATTCCGAAACTCTGAGTCCGGTGCCAAAAAGGAATTGCAAAATAGCCTCGTCCCTGGCTTGTTTCAACGGTTTCTTATTCCAAAGCGTTGGTGCTGTGAGGATGCTTTGGATTTCTTCATCATTGAGAAAACTGACTTCCCTGGGTGGGAATTTTGCTAATTCTAATTTGTCTGGGCTGATGCAGTCGATATCATTTTTCAGTAGAAATTTCAAAAATGCTCTGATGGCGACGATATGATAATTGATCGTTTTTACATTTAATCCAAAAGCATTTAACGCCATCCTGTATTCTAATAATTGCATGCGATTGAGCTTTCCGATTTCGATATCTCACAAAAAATCTACGAGCCTATTGAGTCGTAGCGTGTAGTTTTCTATGGTTTTGGGACTTACGTTTTTCTCGTATTTGAGATAGAACATATATTTATCAATCAGCGCGTTGAGATTTAATGTATCGTTGATTGGTGAAGTCAGATTTTTTTTGTTTTTGAAAATATTATTGTGTGCTTGTTTCGGTAGTTTGTGATAAGAGGTCTGCGTTTTGTTGGTCATTGTATCCGCTGAAAGATGAAATATCTGAGGCTATCGCAGGTATGTTTGTATTCGTTGTGGTAGAGAGAGTCGAGTTGGTATCTGCAATCGTGCCTGCTATGCTTTGCAACTGTGCCAAGTATTGATCAAATTGTGCAAAGTATCATGAGAGATTACTTATTTCTTCTCAGGATTCAATCTTAGTTGTAAATTGATCAGCTTTTTTGGAAATATAGAGTCCGTATTTGACGAGTGTCTGATTATTTACTTGTCTTCCTTGTGCGAGATATGTTTTTCCTTGTGTGGAATATGTTGTCAATTTACTGAGTATGGTATCAGTGGTATCAGCTGTTGTTGTCAGATTTTCTAGATCTTGGAAATTGCTATCAGGTGCACTTTCATGTGTCTGTGCGGAAATGTCTCCGCTTGCGATTTCTCCTGTAAGTAAGGTTTCTATCACGGTCCCGCTCATGTCTACTCCTGTCAATTCAGTGCCTGTCAATTCAGTTCCGGTCAGCTCTGTTCCTGTCAGTATGGTAATGGCTGGTGTGCTATTGAATCCCAAAGGATACATCGTTTTGATAATGAAATAGGTGACGAATCATAAGGCGATAAAGAGTGCTACGAAAGCGAGGATTTTTATTGATTTAGTTGGAGAGGGGGATGTAGATAATGTCTGAGAATTTGGTACTGAGAATTTCTGAGAATCAACAACTGATGATTCCTGAGAAGTAACTGGAGGTACTGGAGTTTCTGGAGACTCAATTGGAGGCACTGGAGCGGCGATGGTCGGAGTTCAGAGCATGGCGTCTAAGTCAAATCCTGTTTGGGGTGTCGGAGACACTGGAGACTCAATTGGAGACATTGGAGAACTGATTGAAGGTTCTGTCGGTGTGGTTTGTGTTCATGAGGTGTGTGATTCTAGGTCTGCAATTATTTTCATATCATTAGTTAAAGAAGAGGATTCCAGAGGATTAACTGGGGATTCGGAATTGACTGAAACTGTTTGAGAATTTTCTGGAGTAGTTGGAATAGCTATTTCTGGGGCGGTTGGAGTTTCTTCTACCTTTGGAGTAACTGGAGTTTCTGCTGTTTTTATTTCTTCTTTTTTTGGTTCTTCTTTTAATCGGTCTTCGCTTTTTTCAGCAACGGGCAAATCCAAATTTAAATCAAAATCTGCTGATGTCTGAGGATTCGTTCAGATGGTATCAGATGATGGTGTTGTGTCGGCGAGATTGATTTGCAGGTCCTTATCGTCTGTAGTTCATGCAATGGCCATGATTGTGAATTTAGAATTTAAAGATTTATAGGACTGTTTTGTCATCCTGACCCCGACGAATTTCGGGGGAAGGATATAACTTAATTGAGTTATACTCTTCGCCCGCCGTGGCGGGCTCAGAGTGACATATTATTTTCATCTAATTATAGTCAGAAAGGCTTTTTTGTCAAAAAATTGATAATAATCAAATTTCTAAAGAAAATCGATAATAATCAAAAAATAAGAAAAAATTCTGTTTTGAGGGAACAAATCGCCCCTATTATCAGATGTGTCTGCCTAATACGACTCCCCAGATTTTTGTCTTGGGATAGGTATGTTTGATGGTTTTGGCGATTTCATTTATTGTCGATCAGGTAGTCGTGACGTCGTCGACAATCAAAATAGTTTCAGTTCCGGTCAGATTATTTTCTTTCATAGTAAATGCGGATTGGAGATTTGTCAGTCTTTGTTTTCTATCCAGTCCTGCTTGAGTTTTGCTATGTTTTTTCTTTTGTACGAGAGATTGGTAGGGGATTCAAGTTTTTTGCGAAAGTTTTTTTGCCAGGAGTTCGGATTGGTTGTAGCCTTTGATGAAGTATTTCCTGTATCGGTGACTAGGCACGCTGGTGATTAGTGACGAGTGACTGGTGATGAGTGACGAGAGGATCTGATTTGTTTGAATTGCGAGGGCGAGTCTTTCGACCAGAAAATCTGTCACATCTTTTTTGTGATAATATTTCAATCTCAAAATCAGTTTTTTGAGCCAATCTTTGTAGGCAAAGGGGATGATAATTCATTCCAGGAAATTTTCTTTATCGCTTCTGCAATTGATACATGTCTGATAGTCAGTGGAATATCTGTGGCAGACAGGGCAGATTTCTGGGTGAGGCAGGAGTTGTTTTTTGCAGGATTTACACAGATAATCACCTGATGTGTGGCAGGCTATGCAGTATTTGGGGAATATGAAATCGATGATGTCTTGAAATCTCATTTCGAGGGTGGAAATTAAAGTATAAAAGAATTGTCCACATTTATTCCGAGAATTCAAGAGTAAAAATTCCTTGATAATAAGCGTCGATTGTATATCTATAATTCAGATTTTATATTTCAGTACTCCTATCAAAATGATCGAACTCAAAGCGCTCCTTACACAGTTGTCATCAATCGAAAATCCTGATCAGTTAGAAATATTTTTCCAGAAATATCTGGGTAAAAAATGATTGCTCAATGAGGAATTCAAAAAACTCGTTTCCTTGTCTCCAGAAGAGAAAAAGACCGTCGGAGCTGAGCTTTCTGAGGTTAAAGAAAAGTTGACTTCTGCCTATGAACAGAAATCAACTTCTTTTATGATGGAGAAAATCAATGAGCAACTCGGCAAAGATTTGGTAGATATGGGATTGGATATTTGACTGGATGAAGGAAGTTATTCCTTATTAGCCAAAGTGAGGAGAGAGATAGAAGAAGTGTATCAGTCGATGGGGATGATTATCGATTATGGGCATGAAGTCGTCAGCAAATATGAAAATTTCGAGTCAGTAAATATTCCTTTGACGCATCCTGCTACGGAAATGCAGGACACTATTTATCTCAAAGATACCGATCCTTCGTGAATTCCCTTGATCTTGAGGACACACAATTCAGCCCATCAGGTGCAGGATATTATGAAGTATGGTGTGCCTTTGAAATTAGGTTCTCCTGGTAGAGTCTATAGATTTGAAAATACTGATGCTTCCCACGATGTGATGTTTCGATATGCGGAAGGATTGATTATCGACAAAAATCTGAGTATCGCGAATTTTAAAGATACCATGAAAAAATTATTGTCTGGGATTCTATGAAAAGAATTGGAAATCAGAATGAGGCCGTCGTATTTCCCCTTTGTCGAGCCTGGATTTGAAATTGACGCGCAATGTCCTTTGTGTGGAGGAAAGTGATGTCCTTTGTGCAAAAATTCTGGTCGATTGGAACTCATCGGAGCGTGAATGGTCCATCCCAATGTCATCAAAAATGCTGGATTAGATCCAGCTCAATGGTCAGGTTTCGCCTGGGGTATTGGGGTAAGTAGATTAGTAGCGGTGCGTTATGCTATCAAAGATATTAGATATTTCACCAATGGAGATTTGAGATTCGCGAAGAGTTTTGCGTAGCAAGAAAATTACAGATTCTGTTTTACGCTTCAGGCTTCCAGCTTTTTTCTGATATGTCTGGCGATGGTTACTCTGTTTCGTTTATTTTCGTCGAAGTGGTGGAAGGATTGGATGAGGTGAGGGAGAGATTTATTTTCCACCAAAATTCATGAGTCTTTATCTACCAGTTCTGGAGATGCTCCATCGTTGTATCCAAAAACGGGTACGCCCATGAGCAATGCTTCCGCCGTTACTTTTCAGAAACTTTCTTTGGTCAGATTAATTAGTCATTTAGCATTTCTGACGATTTCACTCAGCGCTTTGACGTCACTCATCCATCCCACGAATATGATATTTTCTTTGGCAAGAGATCTGAGATAGGGTCCATCGGGTCATTCTCCTATGACGACGAGAGGCAATTTCATATGATTAAAAAGTTTGATGATGATGTCTGATTCTCTAACAAAATTTACCAATCTGCCTATGACGACGTAGTAGGGAAGCGGATTCTCAGAGATTTGCGTGGTATAATATGTTTCATCAATTTGGGGATATTGGACGATAGATCTCATCCCGTATAAAGTTTTGGCTAATTTCGCAGTATACTGACTATTGGCGTAAATCTCATCGAATTTGGTGTATTTCATATCTCGTTTTCTCAGTCTAGGAACCATGTAGTTGAAGATTCTTTTTTTCCGTCAGGTGAGTTTGTGCATGTATTCATCGTAGTGGCTTCGGATATATTGCATGGGAGAGTGAAGATACAATTTTGTCGGGACTCCTGAAATGGGTCTGATATTTTTGGCTACGGCAAATGAAGAAATCAGAACCTGATCGGGGTGGTATCTTTTGATTTTTCTGGAAAGATTCCAAATGAGTGGACGATAAAAGAACATCAGATTACGGTAGTCTAGAAGCCGTGAAAGAACTGGCATCTTGTGATTTGTGCAGTACAAAAATAATCTGTTCATCCGTAGGGGCATGGCTACCGTGATTTGTATTTTGCGATGGTCGGATTCCAAATATGGAGTATCAGAAAAAAGGGTAAATATCTGCCCTTCCTTATTCCCTTGGATAAATTCTTCGTGAATCAAATCCTTGAACACTTCTAGTGCTCATCCTGGCATAATTCGACAATGGACAAAGGCCATCCTTTTTCACATGGTGTAATTATACAGGAGTAAAAAGGTACTATAATTTTTTTGTTTGGAAATTCAAGAAAATCAGTTTTGGGGAAATGACTTGAAAGTAAGGCTCTAAAGTTTATAATTGTCGCTACCTAATAAATAGGTGCAAAGGTTTGAAAGGTGCAAAGGATTTTTTCTTACCTTTTATACCATTGCACCATTGCACCAATTATTTCAACATTTTTACATTTCAACATTTCGTCATGGACCAGGCAGAAAAAAGGACATTAAGAAATAATATTATTAAATTTATTATAGGACTCATTTTATTAGCGTTTTCTTTTGGATATATTCAAAATCATCCTGCGGAGAAGTCGTCTATTTTTTCTGGATTTCAAGTCTTGTGGCAGAGGGTGGTCGTGTATGTCCATCAGGTAACCAATACAAATTCTGAAGCCTATCAGAAAAAAATCGATTACGAAAAGACATATCAGGAGCTAGTAAATATGGTTGAAGGGAAAAAATGTACCGATCCCAGTATCCTTACAGATTTGCAGGAAACATATCTGAAGCTCAAAAAAGAGCAACTCAAAGATTTAGAAAATGATCTTCCATGATATATCCGCAAGGCTAATGAATATAAGACAAGGATTGATCACTGTGTGATGGAATAAGCGTGACGAATTTTTTAAAGAGACAGTTCGTGAACTGTCTGAACAAACCGTGAACTGTCTGAATAAACCGTGT
>CAYUVZ010000017.1:8207-13469 GCA_964448265.1 uncultured Candidatus Peribacteria bacterium
TTTTTTAAATAGAGACAGTTCGTGAACTGTCTGAACAAACCGTGAACTGTCTGAATAAACCGTGTTATCGTAAAGATAATTCACGAATTATCTCATTTTTTAAATAGAGACAGTTCGTGAACTGTCTGAACAAACCGTGAACTGTCTGAACAAACCGTGAGAACGATTTTTTTTAAGATATGAATGGGATATGCACTCCTCGGAATCTTACGAGATCTCTAAAGATAATATAGACTCCAAATGTCATCAACAAGATAAAGAAAATCAGATTGATATATCATTCGATGACAAAATATTTTTCTGGTTTGAGTTTTCCGATTCATTGAATGAGCACGCCCAAAAGTCTACCTCCATCTAATGCAGGGATCGGCAAGACATTGAATAATGCAAGTGCTAATGAAATCATACCCGCGAAGGCAAGGAATAATTGCCGTCATCCTGCTTCGTACAACATATTTCCGATTTTTACTGCGCCGACAGGTCAGGTCATTTTATTTAATTCTTTGGAGATTTTACTTCATTGGAGTGAGGCTAATGATTTTCCAAGGACACCTAATGCACGGAAAGTAATCTGAGTCTGTGCTTTGATTTCGTGGAGAGAGATCAGCATGGCTTGTCCGAGAGGGAATTTAATTGTCTTTTGGCTGAAGACATCCAGTATCGATGTGTCAAAGTCATAAGCGATGCCCATTTCACAACTGCCTGATAGGCAAGCTCATTTCAATGGGATTATTTTTCCTGCTCTGAGAACGGTAATATTTAAAGCAGTGCCTTGGTGGTCTTTCAAAATGGTGTCTATATTCCATAAATTAGTTGCTATCCCGTTCATGGTTTTGATGGTATCTCAGGTTTTGATTTTCATATTCATCGCTAGGCTTCAGGATTCTATATCACTGATGATTACCGGTAATTTTTCCATCTTCTTTTTACTCGCCTCATCTAAGTAGCCGTGAGCATAAAGAAATGTTTTGGTTGGTAACAAATAACTTTCGCTTTTTGCCTGTGGAGAATTTTCAGAGCTGATCAAAATAGGTCTGGTTCAGAGTGTGAAAACTATAGTAAACAACACTCGCGCGAAGACGATGTTTGCGGAAACTCCAGCGAGCAGAATTATTATTTTTTTCCACATCTTGGCTTTGATGAAGCTATCTTTCGCTTTGAAATCTTCCTCTTCTGCAGGATCTTCACCTTTTAATCTCACGAATCATCACAATGGAATCAGATTTAGCGTATATTCTGTCCCAGATTTGTCTGTTCGTAATTTGCAGACTTTGGGAGGAATGCCGATACCAAATTCCAAAACTTTGACGCCACTTTTTTTGGCACAGATAAAATGTCCCAATTCGTGGATCAATACAAGAAGCATAAACATTAGTACTCATAAGACAATTACGCTCATCTCTATTTTCATGGAATAAAAAAGCTTTGAATCTTATGTATGGAAAGCTATAGTAAATTCAACTGAAATGAATGCTGAAATGTTATTGTACTGGTCATTCTAAATTGTTTTTATTTTAAATTCTAAATTCTAAATTATGATATTTGATGCGCATACACATTTAAATGATGAAAAGTTATTCGTAGATTGGAAATCATACGTAGATCAATTTATCCAATCTGGTGGCGGAGGACTGATCAATGTCTGAGCGAGTGATGCGTTCAATGCAAACTGACTTCTTATTTCTCAAGAAGTAGAGAGGAGCAAAGGTGCAAAGGAGCAAAGGTTTAAAGGTGTTATTGTTAGGGCGACCTTGGGATTTCATCCTGATGAACTGAGCAACGGGCATCTGAAAGAAGATGAAATCCCCGCTAAAATACAGGAGTTGAAAGATCTGTATGAAGCCAACAAAGAGCATATTGTCGCTATTGGTGAGTGCGGGATAGATGTTCATTATCCTGGGACTAAGGAAATACTTCCCGCTCAGAAGAAATTATTTATTGCTCAGTGTGAATTAGCTTCGCAGCTTGATCTGCCATTGGTTGTCCATTCTCGTGACGATTTTGAAAGTACTTTTGAAATTTTGAAAAATTATAAAAATCTGGTGATCTATTTTCACTGTTGGCCTTATGGACCTGATGAAATTAAAAGATTAAAAGATTTGAAGATTGAAAGATTGTTCATAGGATTTTGTGGGAATATTACTTACAAAAAGTCAGAGAATCTTTTGGCTACGTTACGCGAGGTCTCATTGGATCAATTATTATTAGAAACCGATGCGCCATGGCTAGCTCCACAAGTTGTTCGTGGTACAACAAACCAGCCAGCGAATGTCGGATTTATCTATGAATTTGTTTCAGAATTTTTACAGATAAGCTTTGAATCACTTACTCTGCAAATAGAGAAAAATTTCAAAACAGTATATCAGCTATAATAATGAAATAGTAAAAAAAATGCCTTCGGCGAGTTACTTTTTGGCATTGCCCCAAAAAGTAACCAAAAAAGTCTAGTCGCCATCAGGGCAATGTTGGGGTTCCTTCTTGTGGTCATGTTTCTGTTACCCTATGTATCTGATATCTATAAATTCCATAGCCAGCACGACCTACAATTTGTGCTGATCTGATGATGGCGACCTCTTTATAATGTTTGAATAGTGGGATTCTTATTTGAGTTTAATTAAATTTCAAACGCAATGACTGTGTTTCACTCGCAATGACAGAGCTACACTCCGACTCTGAAGTAGATTTCCTTATCCACCAATTCTCTCTTGGTTCATCGTTTCAATGCAGAAATTTGTTTCATGATTTCTATTTTTTCATCTGTGTTGATAGTAGGTTTGAGCCAAGGCAAATCTGTAGAAAAACTGAATGGTCTGGTTTGCTGGTTGTTGATCGCTATTTTGCTCGCAGCTCTGTGAGCGTCTGCATTTACCAAATCTATCTGAGTAAATTCTGGTGACATTTCTTTTTCCAAAAATTCTGCATCGGGTGCACCGACTTTGAAGATAAATAAATTTCCGATGTTACCAAATATCGTCTTGGAGAGGTCTAAATTACCACCAAGCCCTTCCTGTTTTAACTGATCAATATACTGATGGGCAATCGTTAGTCCGAGCTTATATTTTCTAGCTTCAGACAAAATACTCTCAATAGATTTGGAGACATAATTTTGGAATTCATCAATATAGAGGAAATATGGCTTTCTGTCTTTTGGATCGATATTTGCTCTTTTGAGCGCCGATAATTTGATCTGCATGGTGACCATTCTTCAGACTAGTTGACTATTTACTTCACCTGTGAGACCTTTCGCTAATTTTACCAAAATGACTTTTTTCTCATTCATTGCATCGTAAAAATTGAATGCTGATTTCGGCTGACCAATAACATTTCTGATAAAGGTACCTGTCGTAAATGGTCAGAACTTCGCCTGGATAAATGGGATGATTTCTGATTTTTCTCTTTCTCCCATCTTCTTATAAGTCTTGTTCCATCGGGCAGCAATGACGGGATTTTTTACATTTCTTATTTTACTTTCTGCATAGGCATCGTCGGTAAAGAGTCTCATAATATCTACAAGTGTTCATCATTCTGGTTGTTCCATCAGAAGGAAACATGCGTTTCTAAAGTAATCTTGTATTCTCGGTCAGAATATTTCTTCTCCATACATAGAGACAAACATCTCTACCAAATCATTAGTCACAACATCTCTCTCATCTTCATTGTCTGTTCCATCGAGTGGATTGAATGCTAATGGATATTCCGTATTCGAAAGGTCGAAATAAATGAGATCATCTATTCTTTCCTTGGGATAATATTTCATAATAAAGTCGATAGCGTCGCCATGTGGATCAATATAGCAGAATCCATTTCCCTGTCTAATATCTTCCAAGACCGAGGTTTGCATGATGGTTGTTTTACCTGATCAGGTCTGTCAAAGTACATACACATGTCTAAATCTATCGTCATTTTCTGTACTGATTCTTACTTCTTTCTTTACTCCCGCATAGGTATTGTATCAGAGTAAAATTCCTTCCATTGGAAGATTATCTGGTGCTGGAATAATTTTATATCTTTGTCGCTGAATGCGAGGATTTCTGTTGAATTTGGCATTGGGGATATGCATGATAGAGGAAAGTTCTTTGATGCTGAGGATCATTTTTTTATTAAATTTCATGATGCTGCGGACAAATCCGTTATCACTTCGAAAAAGCCTCATCGTAAATGTTTTCGCGAATTGCACGATATCTTTGGTTTTCTTCAGTTTAAAAGAATTTAATCAGATATAATTGTACTGGTTAAATGATCTCGACAAGTCCTCAATGATTTTTTCTGGTCTGCTTGCTTCGGGTGAAGTGACCAAGGCTTTGATCTTGATAGAAAAAATTTCATCATCAGCTTTTTTGTCCAAATCTCAGCTTTGTGTCTGTGAAAGATTGCTCTTTTGTTTGTCATCTTTCGCTTCGTCTTTGCCTTCGCCTCACAAAACTCCTTTTCGCATATCTTTGACGAGCATGGAGAAAAATGATTTATTTTTTCATTCTTTGATTTTGTTGGACATCTTTCTTAGTCTCTTCAATTCATATTCGTCCAGAGGGGAAATCAATATCTGTAGGCACATTTTCTCATCGCTCATAATCTTGGAATATGCAGATAGGATACTATCCATGGGGTCCGCTTCAAAGCTATCATAGGTCTTGATCGGATACACATTATTTTTGCTCAAAACGAATTCTCCTCCTGCCATATATTTCCCTGCTTCTAGCAATTTAGGCTGATCGATAATATCCACCACAGCGCCGATATAGAAAGACGAAATCATCTTTTCTACATTTTCTACATGTTCGATAGGCACGCCCATGATAAATTTTATAGTTTCTTTCTCTATCAGCATTTCTAGGCTGATATAATTATTTCAGAATTTTTTGTATTTCCATTTATTCTCAAAGATAGAGTAGAAATTTTTATATACCTGATTCATAATTTCGATATTTTGTTTCATGCTTTGGATATGGTCTGATCAGTCGTCGCCTGCTTTGGTAGTGACGCTTTTGGGGATTTTGACTTGCAAAAATCTGATCTTTTTGGCTTGTTGGATTCTATGGTTTTTCATAATCGACAAAAAGGAATATCTACTAATCGTGATGATTAGGATGTAAGCGACTCATATACCCACGAGGATAAGGAAAAAGATTAGGCTATCAGACATGGTGTATTTAGCAATAAAATTGCACCTTATAAGTATAGCGAAGTTGGGGAAAAATGCAAATAATGAATGAAAGATGAAGATTAATTAGTAAGATTATGAAAATTAGTAAGATTTTAGTG
>CAYUVZ010000018.1:0-12497 GCA_964448265.1 uncultured Candidatus Peribacteria bacterium
ATAAAGAACATTCACCTTATACATAAATGGAAGTGTTTGTCAAGTCTATTTTTAGTTATTCTTCTTTATGGCTAGTCAGCAGGGAAGCCTCTTTGCGATAAAGAGATAATAGTTTGTCCCGAAAAAGACCACAGCCATGACTAGAAAAATAATAAGTTTGTTCGTCCTATCAGTTCATTGAATCAGCATAAAGATCATCATAATCAGCGACCAACCTCGCACGAAGATTCTGATTTCTTTTCTTTCCCATCACAAGCCCATCAATCTATGATGCAGATGAGTATAATCTCCCTTGAGGGGATTTTTTTTCATAATGAAAATCCTATATATCCCGACTCGGATAGCATCGAAGATGACTAATGACAAGGTGACAACTAGCGTTCCAATTTTTGCTCCTCCCACCACGGATAAATATGCCAGACTAAATCCAAAAAACATAATCCCGATATCCCTCACGAGACCTAAAGGTTTATATTCTACAATCGTGGAAATTAAACTTATGCTGAATAATACGAAGGAAATATTTTTTACAAACGTGAGGATTTGCATATTCTCGGCTGTGAAGTTGATGTAGTATCTAAATACGACGAATTGGATGAGGATAAAAATAGTGAGAAATCCTATACTCGATACTCCGCTTGCTTGGGCATAAATCCCGTCAAATCGATTGATAGCGTTGACCCGCAAGATAGATCGGATAATGAAGGCTCACATAAAAAGTCGTTCAGGCAAGATATACTTCACTCCTCATAGTAAAATTTCTTGATGACCGAGATGGGCTATATAGACTGCTAATATTCATCACAAGACATGTCCAAGCAATCTCATGAAGGGGGGGATTTTAAATTTAATTTTGCCGATATAATGCATTTCTTCAAATATTTCAAATATCACAATCGGCAAACTTCCAAATATCAATCCTCGAAATAAATTGTTATGAAGATATTGAGGAAACAGAATCGCTATGATAGCGAAAAATCCTAGATAGACAAAAATCCCCTGCATCGTAGGGACAGGCTTTCTTGTGTTTTTGAGATCATTGCCTGGTTTGTCCAATATTTTTAGTCGGCGAAAACATTTGAGTCCCAGATATGCTATAGCGACACTGAGAATAATGGCGAGAATGTAGTTCATTTGATGAAGAGAATATAAAATCTCTGTTGTTTTTTATCAGCAAAAATGTACCTTGTTTATACAAAATTTATGAGCATTTACAATTTAATATTAGAATAGAGGCGTAGGGGCGGATATCATCCGCCTATGTAAAGAAGGCGATTAATAATCGCCCCTACGAATATATCATTTATTTTTTACTCTTGATCATGGAAGATTCATTACAGAAAAAACGTCATTCTCTCGCACATGTACTCGCACAAGCTATGCAAAGATTAGTAGATCCACATGCAAAATTAGGTATCTGACCATCAATAGATACAGGATTTTACTACGATTTTATTTTTTCTGAGGGTGTAGAGTTTAAAGAAGAAAGCCTAAAAGATATCAATAAGCTGATGCAAAAAATCGTGAAAGAAAATCAGCCATTTGTGAGGATCGAAACTGATTACAAACAAGCGAAAGAGATTATCAAAATAATGGGAGAAGAGTTCAAAACCGAGCTTTTGGAGGAATTTAAAGAGCAATGAGAAAAAGTTTTTTCTTTTTATTTGAATACCATCCCTCTCGCAGCCAAAGACAGATTACTCAAAGAATGCAAACCTGAATACATAAAAAAATACGAAAAAATTAATAAAGAATTTCATTCATTCAACATTCAACATTCAACATTTAACATTGAAAACACCTTTGTCACCTTCCTAGACATGTGTGAATGACCTCATGTAGAGAATACGAAGGAAATCAATGTTGATGCTTTTAAACTGGACAAAATTGCCGGTGCATATCGAAGATGATCTGAGAAAAATCCGATGATGACGAGAATTTACGGATTAGCTTTTGAAAATAAGGACGAATTGAAAAAATATACCGAGATGATGGAAGAAGCTAAGAAGCGCGATCATAGAGTGATTGGACAAAAATTTGATCTCTTTAGTTTCAGTGAATATGGCTCTGGATTCCCTTTTTTCCACCACAATGGGATGATGATCATCAATGAGCTCCAGAAATATTGGAGAGAGGTTCACTATAGAGATGGCTATCAAGAAGTCAAAACCCCTATCATGCTGAGTAGAGATTTGTGGGAAATTTCTGGACATCGAGGACATTACAAAGAAGGAATGTATACCTGTATCATTGATGAAAAGGACTATGCCATCAAGCCTATGAACTGTCCTGGAGGGATGCTTATCTACAAAACCACACCAAAATCATACAAAGACCTCCCTTTGAAATCTTGAGAATTTGGATTAGTGCATAGACACGAGATGTCTGGTACTTTAAATGGCTTATTTAGAGTAAGAACATTTACACAGGATGATGCACATATTTTTTGTACTGAAAATCAGTTTAAAGATGAAATAAAAAATGTCATAGATCTCATCTTTGAGGTATATCAGAAATTTGGTTTTGACAAAGTACACATAGAACTCTCTACTAGACCCAAAGATTATGTAGGTGAAATCGCTGATTGGGAGCTTGCTGAGTCCAAACTCAAAGAAGCCTTGGCAGAGAAAAAAATTGATTATATCATCAATGAATGAGATGGTGCTTTTTATGGTCCAAAGATAGATTTCAAGGTCCTTGATGCTATTGGCAGAGAATGGCAATGTGGAACTATTCAATTAGACTTTGCACTACCAAAAAGATTTGAATTAGAATACATAGGTAAAGACTGACAAAAGCATACACCGATTATGCTACATAGAGTCGTGTATGGATCATTGGAAAGATTTTTGTGAATTTTGATCGAGCATTTCGCAGGAGCATTCCCATTGTGGCTAGCCCCTGAGCAGGTTAAGATTATTCCTGTCGCAGAGCCGTTTCTCGCTTATGCTCAAGATACCAGATGAAAGATGAAAGATGCAGGGCTCAGAGTTTCAGTGGATGATAGCGATGATTCATTTAGCAAGAAAATCCGTAATGCGGAACTGATGAAAATACCTTATATCGTCATCGTTGGTGAAAAAGAAGAGACGACAAAAACTCTTTCTATCCGCGAATATAAGACGAAAAAACAGTACGAAATCAGTACTACCGAATTTGTCGACACATGTCTAGATGAAATTAAAAACAGAGTATTATAGAAAAATGTTTTTGCTTTTTACTTCCTGATGTCCTCCTTTTCAAAGGAGCACAACATTTGTTTCGTTTGATTCAGAGGAATAAACTAGTGGATCTGTTCTATTTAAAATTTTTACTAGGTATTGTATAAATTTAATCTATTTTTTTCAGGCTAACTTTTTAGATTTCATTTCTCATGAGATCTGTCTAGCTAGATTAGATAATACAATATCTATTTCATCTTTTGTAGGAACACGATTCTCATGGAATTCCCCGAGCAAAGTAATGGCAAGATCTGCCTTTGTTTTTAGTTCTTCATCCGAAGTTTTCTTGCTGAATTCAGTAAGTTTTGTAATTCTAGAACCAATATTTTCTGATCCAGTTATTTTGCAAAGAGCTTTGGAATATCCATTTGCTTTTTTATCGCCTTGAATCATTTGTTCTATTATATCAAAAGTGATTAGATCGTCTTTTCACCTATTTAAACGCTGTTTCCTACTTACATTGTAACCTGCACTAAGATGCATTAGATATATATTTAAAATATAAAAAATTATTCTATCTCTTGTGATTCTTCCACACTTTCTGAATTTTTCTTTGATATTTTTCTTTCCTGAAATTGTCTCTTTAATTCTGATAAAGTTATATATATCTCCTCTGACGTGAGGATGTGTTCTCTAGAAAATTTTCTAAGTAATACCATAGCCAAAATAGCCTTAATTCTCTCTCTCGAATCGCGTTTTATCTCTCCGGTAAATTTTAAAAGTGCTTTTAATTTCTTATCTATATTTTTTTCTTCTTCAGCAATCCCACCGATAATAAATGATTCTACGGCATCAGGAACTGTATTCATAACTATCTTGTAGTTCGACGGATTATTGGTACTTTTTCTTACAGGAATATTTTTTTTAGTTTTCGAGACTTCTTCATTATCATCATCGTTATCATTATCCCCACATTCATCAGTAATAGTTTTTTCATCCACATAATATTCTTCCAGATTATTCTTATTTTTAGGAATATTCTTCGTCTCTGCTTTTACAAAAACACCATGTACCTTTTTTAGGTAATGTTTACTTGCTTCGAGATTATTATTAAACTCATATTCAAATTTTTCCTGGGCTGTTCTTATTTTTGACATATTTCTTGATATATTATATAAACAAGATGTAAATATCTTTTTCCTAGTAAAAAACAAGATGAATATACGAGAACTGGTTGAATTGTCTCACAAGAATCATATAAAAACACCACTTTATATCCTTATTCCCCTAGATGAAAACGACTCAAGTTTCACAACTTTACAAAGACCACAAGCCATTTATGGATACCAACATCCTTCTCAATGGCTGGATTAGAAGCGTCAGAGATTCCAAGACTTTTGGATTTATCGAATTAAATGACGGTTCTCACTTGAAAAATATTCAAATCGTTTTTGAAAATAATCTGAATAATTTTGACGATATTTGTAAATTGTGAGTAGGTAGTGCTCTCACGGTTTCCTGAACATTGGTGCCCTCTCAATGAGCCAAGCAAGCCTTTGAATTAAAAGCTGAAAAGATAGACATCGTAGGGCTTTGTCCTCCAGAGTATCCCTTGCAAAAAAAGAAACATAGCTTTGAATACCTCAGAGAAATCGCACATCTCAGGACCAGATCCAATACTTTCTCCGCAGTTTTTAGGGTCAGAAGTTTACTCGCTTTCGCTATTCATAAATTTTTTAATGAACAATGATTTATATATGTACATACGCCTATTATTACTGGAAGCGATGCTGAATGAGCAGGTCAAATGTTTCAAGTATCTACCCTGGACTTTCTCAATATGCCCAAAACTCCAGATGGACAGGTAGATTTCGCCAAAGATTTTTTCGGGAAACAGGCGTCGTTGACGGTCAGTGGACAGTTGGAAGCAGAGACATTTGCACTCGCATTTAGCAAGGTTTATACCTTTGGACCTACCTTCCGTGCGGAAAATTCCAATACCACCAGGCACCTTTCTGAATTTCGAATGATCGAACCAGAAATAGCTTTTGCTGACTTGAATGATGATATAAATTTGGAAGAATCATTACTCAAATATGTTTTCAAATACATCCTCGACAATGCTCCCGCAGAGATGAATTTTTTCGCACAATTCATCAATCCCGAAGTCAAAACCAGATTAGAAAATTTAATTAAAGCTGATTTTACCAGAGTGACATATACCGAAGCGATTGAACTTTTGCAGAAATCTAAGCAAAAATTTGACTATCCCGTACAATGGGGGATCGATATGCAGACCGAACATGAAAGGTATCTGTGCGAACAAATTTTCAAAGGACCGGTGTTTGTGACCAACTACCCCAAAGATATCAAAGCCTTTTACATGAGGATGAACGATGACGGCAAAACCGTCGCCGCGACAGATTTATTAGTGCCGGGTGTTGGTGAAATTATCTGAGGTTCTCAGAGGGAAGAGAGATTGGATATGCTAGAAAAAAGGATTAAAGAGATGGGACTACATGCGGAAGATTATTCGCGATATTTGGATTTAAGGAAATATGGAAGTGTGCCACATGCGGGGTTTGGAGTGGGATTTGAAAGATTGATGATGTATATTACGGGCATGGAAAATATCAGGGATGTCATTCCTTTTCCTAGAGCACCGAAGACATGTGAATTTTAATTAACAATGAAGGAATTTTTATTTTCAAAATTTTTTATGCCAAAAATAAAATACATTTTCCGAGATTTTTGGGGGACGGTAGCGCGCCTAGGCATCAGAAATACTTATCGCAGACAACTAGAAAAAATATATGGTATATCAGAAGATATTATCAGAAAAGCCTACGATCCACCTATGGATAAATTTAGAAGATGAGAGATAAATGAAGAAAAGTTTTGGAAGATATTTTCCAAAAATATACACCTACCCATCCACAAAGATAGTCTAAAATTATTTCATATACCAGTAAAGACCTATGCAAATGTATACAAAAGCACTATTTCACTTGTTTCCAAACTTCAGAAATTAGGATGCAAATCTGTAATACTTTCTGATGATATCGAGCCACAGTGTGTAAAAATAAATGAACAATGACGATATAACTATTTCGATGATGTGATTATTTCTTGTGACATCTGAATCAGTAAACATGATGATAAAATAAATAATACCACAAAAATATTTAGATATGCTCTCAAAAAATACAAACTCCAACCAGAAGAGGCAATATTTGTCGATGATATAGAGGCTAATTGCGACCAAGCCAAAAAGTTATGAATCAAAACCGTGGTAGCGAAGTCACCGAGACAGACTGTCAGAGATATCAAGAAGATATTAAAAATTTAAGAATATATGTTTATATATCCATTTAATCCCTTATGAAATCCCTTACTATCTTGAGTTACAATATCGGACATCTCTATCCCCTTCAGCCATGGAGACATATTCCTATCAGAAAGATTGATGATATATTTTTTCAGCACAAAGATATTCCACGGATACAAAGCATTGTCCACCAGATCAAGCCTGATATCATTTTTTTTCAAGAGCTTACTTCGCAAGCAGATGCCGAATTTCTTGCTAAATTACTTGGATTTTCTTTTTCTTCATTTTGCAAAAACTCCCATCTCAAAGATCAAAAATTAGGGACGGGGATTCTCTACAATGCGGAAAATGGGCAGATCAAAATTCATGGTTCATCGATATCAATGCATTCTCTGTGTGTAGGAGCTTACACATTTACCAATGTCCATCTCAATCCCTTCTCCAAAAAAAAGAGAGCAACACAGATCAAAGAGCTGGTTTCATATGTCCAAGAGCATCCAGAATCTAGGCATATCATTGGTTGAGATTTTAATGTAAGTAAACGAAAAAATCTGTGGTTCAATTGTGTAGATAAAAAATCTTATGCATTGCTTACCCAATCGTTGAACGATATCACCAGCACGATCACATCCTCCCATATTTTTGGATACAAATTTGATTATCTTTTCGCTTCCCCAGATATCAATATTTCAGCCGTGACTTGCATCACCAAAGCTCAAAGGCATATGGATCACTATCCCATCAGTTGCAAAATTGATATGGAATATTCTGAGTAAAAACATATACATCAATCAGATTTTATCTCCAAAAAATTCTCATGAAACAGATTATTTTTATTAGATGATGAGAGGCGTTTTATAATGAAGAGCAATATCTTTCCTATCTTGAGCAAAGAAAATATGACCCATTTGATCAAACGAAATCGCGAAGAGATTGGATAGAACGAGCCCTTAGTACCGAATATCAGATGATAGCCCCAGTGATGCCGTGCAAACAAAATGCTACCTACAAAGCATGGAAAATTCGGTTCGAGAAGATATTTCCTTATCTTAATGATGAAGAATTAATTGTTATCTGAAGTTCTTTGTGAGGGACATTTATTACCAAATATCTTAGTGAAAATAAATTTCCTAAAAAAATTACCCAACTTCATCTAGTCGCGCCATTATTTGATGAGGTCGGTTTAGTGGATGAATATCTATGAGATTTTATTTTTGATCCCCAGAAGAATAAAAATATAAATACTCAAACAGATAAAATCTTTCTATATTTTTCTACAGACGATCCGATTTGTCCTTTTCATAACTGCGAAAAGTATAAGTCCCTACTCCCGCAAGCAAATATAATGGTCTTTAATGATAGAGGACATTTTTTTCAACCCGCCCTTCCAGAGCTTTTGGAAAATATAGGTTTTTATAAAAAATAATCTTTAGATATCATCTATCTCATGAGCCAAATAATCATACCAAATCCCCAAAACCTAGAGGAGATGTCTCGCTAAAAGACTTTATTTTTGTAGGCAAATATCTATATTCGTCTACGACGACTTAGGTCGTTTTTATATTATATTTTTTTATGATGGGGAGAAGGTATTGTCCTGTTGACGGAAAAACAAAACCAGTTTTGGCACCTACTATCTTAAACGCTAATATGGGTAAATTTTTGAATATCAAAGAACTTATAAATATATTAGTTTCTCATGATGTGGCAACACAGTGAAGAATAGTAAAACCAAAAAAATACATAGAAACTCGTGTCTATGAAGTAGATCAAACATCTGGAGTGCTCAAAACCAGAACTCTCTCCATAGCAGATATCTTCTCATGTTTCAAGGTAACTATACGCCACGAAGATTTTCGATATTTATTCGAGACAAACAAAATCAATTTCGACGGAAGAACATATCGCCATGAACTCGACGAAAATGATGTCACCCAACAAAATCCAGACCCGATCAATCAAAAAGGGAATAACAAAAAAAATGAACCCCTCTTAAATCGCCATCTCTTTGTTTCGTCAAAGATGTTTAAAAACAATTTTACCGCTAAGGAAACCGACACAAAACATCAATTCTTCTCGCTCTATTATAATGAAAAAAACCAAGAATTCTCTCACGATGTAGGCTGTTATGATAGAGAAAAGGCTAAGAATATCCTGCCAAATACGACGAGTAATATTTTTCAAATAGAAGATATCGCTTCTCAGATAATAGAAGACCTTCAAAAACCACAAAACAAAAGTTTTAATATCCTCGAACACAAGGCAAAAAGTAAAAAAGATTCAAAGAAAATTTTGTCTCAGATATTGGAGAGAGAATAATTATTCATCTTTATCGACGAGATGATTTGGCAATGACTTGATATACAAGGCGTAGGTAATAGCGAATAATGCCATAAATGGATACACAATCATCCTATCTACGAAACTCTGCAAGACTAATCATTCTATACTTAGACCCAATAATCATAATGAAAATGCAAAGACCATGACTCCATAGAGCTTGGTTTTTTTGATAATTTTATTTTTTTTATCTTTATCTTCTTCGTAAGACTTGTACCCGATCCAGTGAAGATACCCGTAGAGAAGCATCCAACCAGCGAATCAGAGAAATCAGTATTCTATCCGTATTTGTAAATATTGATTTTCTGGATTGTAAGCAACCTGGTCTTTGACTTGGAATGAAGCAGGTCCTGCCGATCCCGCGCCTTGTCCTCGCAGAGGCCTATCAGCGACTTTGGTGAGCGCTTGGGCAATCATTCTGAAATGTCCTGTATTGGAAAATTCTCTGGAGATAATCTGCTTCTGCCCGAAATAGGTGACGACAACAAACACCGCAAATAGTGGTACAAAGCCATATAATGCGGCTTTTCGAAATTGTCTTTTGAACTGAAGAAAAATTAAAATCAAAGTCTGGATAATCCATGCGATCCACGCTGCTCTAGAAAAGGTGGAGAGGATGACAAGTCCGTAGGTGGTGCTTCGAAGTGCCTTTTCTCATCGAGATTTATTTTTGATACAAAGGATAAAAAACAATGGTCGAAATGCAATGAGGAAAAATCCTCGGCTGATAGGTCTTTCGAAGATAAATTGGTTGCGGACATATCATTGATCATATTGAGTGTAATATGCAGCAGGTGGAGCTACGCCCATTTGTCATTCGTAATTGTATTGGTTGTATCAGGCGAATTTGAGGAGGTTGGGGATGAGCCGAATAATCCCCCATCGGAAGAGGCTTACTATCAATAATGTTTTCATAATCTTCGCATATCGTTTGACCAAGCCAATTTCTCTAGAGCCGAAAAATAAGGAGCTTCGTACAAAAAATACGATAAAAATTAGGAATCCAATCATACTATATCTGATCGACATGAGATATGCTGATAATCATGTACCATTGATGATGATGGACACGAGAAATGTAATGAGTATCGTAGCGCCAAATATCATGATGAAAGATTTCAGTGGCGTATGCTCAAAAAATGATTCTATATTTCTTTTTTGGTAAAAATAATATCCTATCATCGCTAGGAGTCATAGGATAATGATCTCTTTCCATGCCCGAAGTACGGTAAAAAATCAGCCTTGTAATCATAATTTGTAGGTCACGAATGTTTGTACAAAAAATTGAATCAATAATCAGATCAAAAATATTTTGGTAAGAATACGACCCATATTGAGAAGTTTATTTTCGTTCATCTTGTTTTTAAAAGTTTAAAATCCTGATTTTTATTTTCTTTTTGTTCAATTTTTCTCCATTCTACAACAGCGTTCCATTCAACTGATAAAATATCGCTATGATGGTAATTGCGGCTAGAATCCCCTGGATAAACCGTGCTTTCATGACAATCGTGGTCTCATGGATTCCTCTGTGTTCAAAAAGATGATGCAAAGGAGACACAGCAAAGAGTTTTCTCTTGAAATATTTTTTCCAGATGATTTGCAAAAGGACAGACAAAATATTGATGATAAATAGACCGAATAAAATAATGAAGGGAATGAATATTCCCATCCTCATATTGAGCATAAATAGAAGGACAGAGAGCAATCACCCTAGAGCAAAGGCTCAGCTATCTCACATAAATATCTTTGCAGGATGGATATTGTAAAACATAAATGCGACTAATGTTGCGATGATAATTCCTAGGACAGTAGTGGCGATAAATGTCCCATTGAAAAATGTTAGAACTGCCAATACGAAGAGAATCATAGTCATCAGTCCTCCTGCCAATCCGTCTAATCCATCGGTGATATTGATGGCATTCACGATGCTGATAGTGACGAAAAAGGTGATGATCGGATAAAATATGCCTATGCTTACCTTGCCTGCTAGAGGTCGTAAATTGATATAATCGATACCGAGTTTGCTATAAAACCATCGTGAGATCAGTCCTGCGATGACGACCATTCAGATTAATTTAGCTTTGGCACTCAATCCTTTCACCGCTCCATGACCTTTGACATTGAGAAAGTCATCTACGAATCAAAGCAATCCCATCGTAAAAAATCCGAAGAGTAATACATATGTTTCTTGTCTATTGACCAAAGCATTGTTGATGAAGTTGTGATCTTTGAGCCAAAAAGAGAGCGCGATCATCAGCGCCATGACGATGAGGAGAATGAATCCGCCCATGGTAGGAGTTCATTGTTTGTGTTGATGAAGCTGAGTATAGATGGGAGCTTTATCTCAAGTGACGGAAACTTCACGGATAGTTTGTCCTATTTTGTATCTTTTCAAAATCTTGATATATCGAGGATATACAATCCAAGAAATAAAAAAAGCTACAAGGGAAAATATAATGATGTTGTTTAATTTGATCAGCATGAAAAGGAGACAAAACAGTAAAAGTGGCAGTCAGTATAGTTTTTCTCCCCCAAAAGACAATAAAAAATCTCTCAAGCTGTCATCTATGTTTTTGACGATTGACTATTTTGGCAGAAGCTATTGATTTTGTGATACACTTATGTAGTATTGTTTGGTACTTTTAGTCTATGGATGGTGATGATACAGCACGATATTTGACCATTTCAGTCTCGGATGGAGAAAAATAATGTCCATCAGATGCTCCTATGAGCAGAAGATTTTCATTTCAAATTTTTGTTGATCAAATCCAAGCCTCACACCATCTATTATACCTGAAATATTTCTATCTTGGATATGCCTGTCTTGTGAATTGTCGGTCCTAGACTTCATAGCGAATATGCTCATCAGATTTTGCAAAGATTGTTTGATCAGATGTCACCTTATCATTTGGTGACCCTATCCTGATTGGCTTCAGGAGTAGATCAGCTTTGTCATAGCTTATCACTAGAAAATAATATCCCTACGATTGCAATATTGTGATGATGACTCAAACGATATTTAGAATCCTCTGCTCGTTGCCTTATCGAAAAAATCATCGCTCATGGCTGACTTATTATTTCAGAATTTCCTCTAGATATGAAACCCACTGACTATTCCTTCCCTCAGAGAAATCGTATCATAGCAGGATTGGCTGATGTCCTTTTCCTTCCAGAGGCAGGAGAAAAATCTGGGAGTCTGATTACTGTCAATTTTGCTCTAGAAATGCACAAGCCTGTATATGGCGTGCCCAATAGCATTTTCTCCGAGCAAAGCGTAGGGATCAATCAATTCATCGCCCAAGGTCAGATCAAAGCAGTGACCAACTTTTCAGATTTTTTTGATCATTTTTTTCACAAATTACACGATGGACAAGGGGGAAAAACAGAAATTATGAGAGAGGATATCTCCGATACAGAGAAAAAAATATTGGACATTATCTCTGAGAAAAATATTTGCGGACTGCAGGATATCTATGCACAAGGAGATATTTCATCCCAAGACATTATAACCTCCCTCACTTTCCTAGAAATCAAAAAATATATCTATCAAGAGACACCAGGTATATATAGGGTTTCTAGACGATAATTACTCCATGGTCAATTTTGCCTGGCTAGGTTAATTATAGTTCAAAATGCACCACCAAATAATTATAGGTAAGATCTCTTAA
>CAYUVZ010000019.1:0-12306 GCA_964448265.1 uncultured Candidatus Peribacteria bacterium
CCCCCCAACCCCCAGATTGCTATTCTATTTTGGGTGTCACAAACCCACCCCAACCATTGCCTTGCAAGGCGGGCCCCCTTTGTCCAGCTTCGCTGGATTCCCTTCGGTCACAAGGGGGCCTCAAGGAACTTGTTGATGAGAGTTAATTTAGATTTGGTTTTTTTTTAATTTAACAAATCCCCCCAACCCCCTTTTACAAGGGGGCCTCAATGAATTTGTTGATAAGAGTTAATTTAGATTTGGTTTATTTTTTTTCAAAATTTCTCATGATATCTAATAGATCTCTATATACTCAATCTAAATCATTTATTACTTCATTATTTCGATATCTAATTACTGTAACTCATTGTTCTCATAGGGCAGATGTTCTCTCTGCATCATATTGTTTAGTTTGTAAATGAATCCCTCAATCAATCTCAATAGCCAGAGAAAGCTTAGCACAGTAAAAATCTACAATAAATGAACCTATGGGTTTCTGTCTGGTAAATACATATCCTTTTGGTCTGTGCTTGAGTATTTTGTCCCACATTATATCTTCAGCTAGAGTAGGGTTGTGTCTCATTTCTCTAGAGTAGGGGATATTCCCCCTGTTGTATGGTCTAAATCTAATCTCAAATTCATCCATTTTTTTCAGTATACATAAAAGTCTAAATTCCTCCCCTCCTTGTTAAAGGAGGGGTCACCCCGGTAATTTACCGGGGTGGGGGTGGATTTGTTCCCTCAAACCAGAATTTTATCTATTTAAAAAAAGAAAAAAATGGACAAATCAAAGACAAATGAAGTCCAAAAGTCTGAATCTATAAAAATATATTTTCTATATCTCCATCTCCACTGCTTTCTTCCCCATCCTCCCTACATACTTCGCTGAATAATAGATGATCATCGACTGCAATCCTAGATACACCAATACAAGAAAGAAAATTAATTCCCCTGGCAGGTCAGTCCACATGAGCAAAATCACATTGACCAGCATGGCAATAATTGTCGCTATGATTCGATAAATATAATCGATTTTGTGTAAAACTCTAGAGAAAAAAGGTATGGTATGCGCTGAAAAAATCAATGACGCACTGACGATATTCCAGATGATTCCCCAGACGGCGACTGATCATACATTGCCATTGAAATACGAGAAAAAACTCACATATACTGCGAAATTGATGACGAGGAATACTACCAAATTTTGGATCAGACTATTGTATCCGATTTTTTTCAACAAGAAAACATTTGAAATAAAAATCAGAATACTCACTCGATAAAAAATATGATTCACGGTGACAAATCCAGCGACATGCCCGACATAGTAGACGATAAGGATCGCTACGAAAAGCACGTTAAAAAGCTCCAACATTTGCTTAGCTCACTGAGGCATCTGCGCGATGAAATGAAAAATTTGCTCAGCATATGCAGAAGAAAAATATTTTTTCCCTTGAGTGATTCTCTCTCCTGCAAGGATACGCCTGACAGAAATTTTCGCTTTTTTTTCATCCGTCAGTGGTTGCTGTTGGAGGATTTTATAGATATATGTACATACTCAGGTCAGTACAAGACTACAGATGCTGAGTGCAATATACATATTTGAAACCTGATCCAAGCAGACTCGAAAGATCATCCCCATCACCAAAATAGCGAGTTGATACCAGAGATAAGAAGCAGATTTTTTCCATATTCACAAAACAAAAATTTGAAATCAGATAATTCAAACCAATGCAGTTCGTAGGACACGAAAGACTTCCCAAAATCATGGGACGCCTCATTGAGCGAATGCGATGATCAATAAAAACGCTATCGCTAGATAAAATCATAATTGAAATACTGACTTCCCATCTTGATAATCCCATAGATACGAACCTATCCATAATGCGAGACTGACTCACAATATCCATAGGCAACACGATAGACTCTGCACTCCAAAAAAATTCAACACTCCCAAAAATCCCGCGAGTAAAATAATCCATGCAACATACAAACTATATTTTTGTACAATAGTTCAGCTAACATTCGTCAATGTCTTGGTCACTCCATGATAGGCAAAAAATATTCCCAAAAACACAAGTGGAATAAAGCCGAGATACCACAATCCTATCCCATAAAAATAGAGGATAAAGCCGATGATACTGATGAGCATGAGGAATAAAGACATACCTGTAAGGAGTGTTAAGTGCTAAATGTTAAATAATATGTCACTCTGAGTCCGACTTCTCGGACGAAGAGTATAACTTTAACTTAGTTATATCCTTCGCTGAAACACTCAGGATGACATTTTTATAATGCGAAATTAGTCCTTATTAGCCACAAAAGAAGATAATATCCTAGCATAAGAAGCAAGATAAGAAATATCAATCTCGTCGCATTTGGTTTTCTAAAATATCTGATTATCGTCAGCACAAATCAAAACACTCCAATCTTCATGAGCGAATATGCTAAAGCATCAGAATTGTTGGCAAACATAAATAATTGGTTCATCACGACATAGATACCCAATCATCCACCCATAATCAGAAAAATAATTTCTATCAAATCGTAAAAATTATAAATCAGATTTTGTATATTTAACAACATAGACAACAAATCTTTTTGCAGGCATTTCCGATAGATAGCAGGTAGTCCGATCCATGAGTAGTCCTGATTTTTTATAGAGATAGGCAGTCCCAATAGTTTTTGCATTTTTACATTTTCCAATTGTTCAAATTCTTTTTGCAGATCAGTATTTGTCAGGATAGAGTCTTCAAATATTCTATCCTGTGGATTAGCAATCTGGCGATAATATGCAGTATTCAATCTCTCTACGATAACAAAAAGCTTGTGCATAATCTCTCTGATTTTTTCGAGGTTTGTTCACATTCTCAGCTTTTTCAATTCTTCCTCCATATTTTTGATGTCTCTCAATTCTTGTACTGAAAGATTCCCGTCACTCCTTTGCACAGCTTCATCTACTTTTGCAAAAACCTTGTCTATCAATTTTTTTGCTGTCTCCAAGTCCTCATCTACAAATTTCGCTGTCTGTTTTGTCTGTTCCTGTTGATTCTGCATTTCCAAGGCTTGTTGCTGCTCCAATACTTTAATTCTACTGGTATGGATGATTTCCTGTACTTGAGGTCTCCACAGTGGTGCAGCAAAGGTATTGATATCTATGACATCAAATCACAGAGAGAGAAAGGCAATACAGGCCTCCTGAATATCATCAAATTTCGTAATGATCTCGATATTTTTATTTTCGTAGTTGATTTTAAGAAATATGGGGCCATAGGATTCCTTGGTTTGCTCAGATTCTTTGATCGACAAAATGATGATACCTATCTGTTGGAGGAACTCTCTAATCGTATCTGCAGATGCATCGACCACCAAAAAAGCTATTTTAGTACTCACATCTTTCTCCTGTTTTATCCCATTTACTACAAAAGTCATGTCAAAAAACATAGGTAAAAGGCGATAACTCACCCTAATTTTAGCATTTTATATTGAATTTTCAAAGGAAATCAATATATACTCTCTATTCTATATAATGCAATCCGACTTTTGACACAAATCTCAAAATTTTAATCTGTCTTTATACACAAACAAATATATATCATCACTCAATGAAGCCATGAATTTTCATGGTTTGTTGTTTTATATACACGCCAGTTTTTTTATTATATTTCCAATCTTTATATGGAACAAATCATCTGACATTCCATCCTCGATACATTCTTCGACGAAACGACGATGTCTTTTCATATCAAAGAGGGGAGACAGATTGTGAGGAAAAAATGAACTCCCGGCAATCGGAAGCCCATTACTGATGAGCAAACAATGTCCAAAAAAGAAATCAATGATCTCATCGACCAGATCTACAAAGAGATAGAAGAAAGGGATGATGGATTCCTAGAGATCGATAGAAAGATGTCCAAAGTTCTTCAACTATGACCATACAGGATTGTGATTGTGTATCCACCATTATCAGATGGATTGGAGATGACGATCGTCAAACCGATCAAAAAATTAACCATGGACGAATACCAATTATCTCCAGAAAGTTTCGATCTTCTTCGCAACAAAGCCAAAGGGATTCTCGTTTCCTGAGCTCCAGGAAGTGGAAAGACCACCTTTGCTCAAGCATTGATTGACGTCTATCATCAAGACCACAATGTCATCAAAACCATCGAATCTCCTCGTGATTTACAAGTTTCAGACGATATCGTCCAGTATAGTTTTACCTATGGGACGCACGATGAAGTGAGAGATATTTTACTCCTCTCTAGACCAGATTATACGGTCTATGATGAAGTGAGAAATAAATCTGATTTTGAATTGTACAAAGATTTGAGATTGACGTGAATTTGACTTGTCGGAGTGATCCATGCTACGAGACCTGTAGATAGTATCCAGAGATTTCTCGGGACCATCGAGATGGGTATCATCCCCCAAGTTATCGATACGGTAGTCTACATCTCAAAATGACAAGTCGCTGAAATATACACCCTCCAACTCACCGTCAAAGTACCAGAATGAATGCAATCAGAAGAATTAGCACGCCCGGTGATTATCGTCAGTAGCTTCCTTACCAAAAAAGTTGAATACGAAATCTACACCTTCGGCGAACAAATTGTCGTCATGCCTCTGACAGATGAGACAGGGGAAACAAAGGTAGCAAGCAAAGGCAAATCTATGATAGGCGAATATGCCAGACAGACCATCAGCCAAAAACTCCAAAAGATTCTTCCTTGTGATTTCCTATTACAGGTCAAAGGAGCGAGTGTAGATTTATACATCCCTGATGCATTTAGAGGACGTATCATCGGCAAGGGATGATGAGCTATCTCACAGTTAGAAAAAGATATTTGACTCAGCATCAATGTAAAATGATTTGAAGATATACCACTTTGGGACATCCAAACTACTATGACAGGTGGCAAAGGTGGCCGTGGAGAGATAGCTTTCCCAGCCGGATCTGAAGGCAAAGAAATTATTCTCATCGTCGGTGACGACCTGATTCACGACAGGATAGATAGTCACGGAATAGTAGTCATCAAGGACAAAAATACATTGAAACAAATACAGAAGCACGGTTACCTGATTGCTAATGCTAATTGAATATAATCAGCATTGTCACTCTGAACCCGACTTCTCGGGTGAAGAGTATAACTATTAAAGTTATTTAGTTATATCCTTCCCCCGAAATTCGTCGGGGTCAGGATGACAAATATCTTTACAATGAAATTTTAAATTCTAAATTCCATTTATTATGAATAACTTTCATTTCGCCAAGATCATCGCAGGTGTAGGACCAACCTTAGCCAAAGAAACCGTACTTTCCAAAGTCATCAATATGGTGGATGTTTTTCGTATTTCTCTCTCGGGAGGATTTGACGACAACAACAAAAAATACATCGATACTATCATGAAATTGGACAACAGCAAAACCATGATGTTGGAAACGAGGGGAGCAGATATTAGAGTCAAGAATGTCCTAGATATCAAGGTCAAATCTGGTCAAACTATCGGTTTAGATTACTCCGAATACGCACAAGAACATGACAAAAAAATCTTCATCGACGCACCATTTATCAACGAACTCAAAATTGGTCAGATTATTAAATTTCAACAAAGTGGGGTCCAGATGAAAATCAAATCCAACAAAGAAAACATCATTCTCTGCGAGGTGACTGCATGATGACGGATCCTCCAATTTGACAGAGTGACATTTCACAATTATCCGTTGCCACTCCCATTCCTTTCTGACAGAGACAAAAAAGATATCCTTCGATGATTGGAATATGGCATCCATTTGATTGCTTGTTCGATGACCAAAAATAAACAAAATATCCTGGAACTAAAACACTTTTTGACGTCCAAAAACGCAGGTAAGCTCAAGATTCTTGCGAAGATAGAAACGGCGGAGTGATTACACAATTTCGATGAAATTCTCCAAACCGCTGATGGGGTGATCTTCGTATTTGAAAAGATTGAGAAAGAAATGAAAGTGATGAAATTAAACGAAGAAATCCTGATCAAAAAATGTAAAAAAATCGGCAAGCCCGCGATCGTTACTTTCGTCGGTAAGTTCGACAAAAATAAATATCAGCTCCTCAATGAATCCATGGTCAAAAAGTTTTCTGCATTAGCTGCTGATGCTTACATGCTAGACACCCTCCTCAGAGAAGACGATCCCTTGGACATCATTACTCAGCTCTCAGATATGTTGGACAAATACGAACTCAAAACTCAGCACGAAGAACTCACTCGTTTCTACAATGACAATGACTATGCAGTCAGGGATTACATCTTATACAACGCATATAGGACTACTCAGGAACTTGATGTGAGGGCAGTAGTATTGTATACTGACACAGGCTATTCGGCAAGTAGACTTTCGTCACTCAAGCCCAAGGTGCCTATCATCGCCTTCACCAAAAATGATGAGAATTATCGCTATCTCAATATCCTCCGAGGTGTGAGAGGATACAAGATTTCCCAATCATTTAGTTACGAAAATCTCAAGAGAATCTGAAAAGAAATGATCAGAATTATCTTCAAAGGAAATATTTCTTTGGATGACAAAATCATTATCGTCCAGGCAAATGAATTACCAAACGACGAAAAGACAGATATGATCAATGGATTGGAGCTGTATAAGTTTAAGAATATATAAGGGGGTTGGAATGGTGCAAAGGAGCAAAGGTGCAAAGGTTGGAATGGCTAAGCTTGTTAATCTGATAAAATTTTCATTTTGTTTTTGCTAGATTCTAATTAAAATCTCCATCATAAAACAGGATTTTCCAGTCCACAATAGACAAATCGCCACACTCATTTCAGCTTCATTTAAGATTCGCCTGTTATTTATAAAAATCATTCCAATTCTCTGCTAACGGATAGCTATCAAGCTACAATTTTTTTTAATGATTTTTCCATTGCAAAGATTTGGTGTTCCCCTATACAGTGGCTAGTTTTTCAATATTTTATTTCTATGGACTGGGATGGCTATTTACAAGGTAAGAAGAAGAAACGGGGCAATTGTCTCTTTCGATCAGTCCAAGATAGAGAAGGCCATCAAGGGAGCTTTCGAGGCTATCGGAGCAACTGATTTCTCGCCCATAGAAGGCTTGGCCAAGAAAGTTGGTAAAGAAGTAGAGAAGAAATCTGGTCAAGAAATCCCAAATATAGAGCTGATCCAAGATGTCATAGAAGAGACGCTGATCAAAGAAGAATTTGTCGAAGTAGCCAAAGCCTACATCATTTATCGTGAAAAAAGGACAGCATCCAGAGCAGACAAAAACGTCGTAGTCGAAGTAGGATATACCATGGATGAATATCTCACCCAAAGTGACCGAAGAGTAAACGCAAATTCCAACCAGTGATATTCTTTGTGAGGATTGATCCTCAATATCTCATGAAAGGTCGTTGCCAATTACCGACTGTCTCATATTTATCCAGCAGAGATTGGTAATGCTCATAGAAACGGTGATTTTCATATCCACGATCTAGATATGTTCGCTGCATATTGTGCAGGATGGAGCCTGAGACAATTGTTAGAAGAAGGATTCAACGGACTGGACAATAGAGTCCAATCTGCCCCTCCGAGAAATCTTCAAGCAGTAGTCAATCAGATGATCAACTTTTTTGGAACCCTCCAAAATGAACGAGCCGGAGCTCAAGCATTCTCATCTTTCGATACTTATTTAGCTCCCTATGTCCACAAATACAAAGCAGAATTAGAAAAAGACCTAGATACGGTATGAGCCAAATTTGAATCTGAACAAGCTAGAAAAGACTATGTATACAAAAAAACCCACAAATATGTCACTCAGCAAATGCAGAATTTTATCTTTGGTCTCAATGTTCCATCGCGTTGGGGTACGCAAACTCCCTTTACCAATATCACCCTAGATCGGACATGTCCAGCAGATTTAAAGGACAAAGCTCTCTTATTGTGAGGGATAGAGAGTGGGTATTACTGCAAAAAATTCTGAGAATTGGAAGAAGAAATGAATCTCATCAATAAAGTCCTGATCGAAGTCTATACCGCAGGAGATTACTCTGGAGCTGTGTTTACTTTTCCTATCCCTACCTACAATATCACCGAAGATTTTCCTCGAGACAATCCCAATGTAAACTTGCTTTTTGAGATGACAGCCAAATATGGTATCCCTTATTTCCAAAACTTTGTATGATCACAATTTAAAGTCATCAAAGACAAAAATGGTAAATTGACCAAAGAAATAAATCCTGATGCCTACAAACCAGGAGCAGTCAGATCCATGTGTTGTAGATTACAACTAGACCTAACTCAATTAGAAAAAAGATGAGGAGGACTTTTTGGCTCTGCAGAGATGACGGGATCCGTGTGAGTCGTTACCCTAAATTTAGCCAGGGTCGGATACAATTTCAAAGGAGATAAAGAAGGATTTATGGGACAAGTTCGTCATCTGATGAATTTAGCCAAAGTTTCTCTTGAACTCAAAAGAAAAGAGATTACAAAGCGGTTGGAAAAGTGACTCTATCCTTACACCGAAAGATATCTTCCCTCATTTAGAAATCATTTCTCCACTATCGGACTCAATGGTATGAATGAGGCCATCCTCAATTTCACAAATGGAAAGGAAGATGTCGCTACACCATGGGGCATGAGTTTCGCCACAGAGATACTAGATTTTATGAGAGGAGCACTCAAAGAATATCAAGAAGAAACAGGAAATCTGTACAATCTAGAAGCTACTCCTGCCGAAGGGACTACCTACAGATTTGCCAAGGAAGACAAAAAACAAATCCCACATATCATCCAAGCAGGGACAAATGACGCCCCTTACTATACCAATTCCACACAGCTTCCTGTGTGATATACTGATGATCCTTTCGAAGCTTTGGAAATGCAAAATGAACTGCAATGCAAATATACAGGAGGTACAGTACTTCACTTATACATGGGAGAAAGAATCTCCAATGCAGAGGCCTGCAAGGCTCTTGTAAGAAAGGTTATAGACAATTATCAACTCCCCTATATCACGATTTCACCTATTTTTTCTATCTGTCCCAAACACGGATATGTGGCAGGAGAGCACGATTATTGTCCCAAATGCGATCACGAGCTAGGATATACAGGAGAAGAATTTAATATGGAGCTCAGAAATAAACATACCGCAGACAAAGATAAATTGAGAAAACTTGCAGATCGCAAAATCTCTGACTAAACTACAATTTCACCACCTTTTTAATTCCCTAATTCACTTCATCAAATGGCCGCCTTCTTCTACAACAGAGACTGAAAAGAAATCAAAAGAACTCCATGTCAGGTATATACCAGAGTAATGGGATATCTGAGACCTGTGAGCCATTACAATATAGGGAAAAAATCTGAATTTTACTGAAGGAAATATTTCGACGAACAAAAGACTGCCAATTCTGAATTTGTGAGAAAATTTTCTATGGCTTCTTGTCCTTGTGCGTGTTAGCCTATCCGCTCCCGGGAGCAAAAAGGGAATTACTCGGCTTCTTAATAGCATTCTATCAAGTTTGCTCCCGGGAGCAGAAGGGAATTCTTCCTATAAGTGAAGTTACAAAGCAAAGAGATAAAAATAAAAAACTGCTTTAAAAAACTTTGCTTTTTTATTTTACAGGAAATAAGTATATATTCATTACTTCTGGTTTTTACTTGTTTACAAATACTTATGGTTAATCAATTTCAGCATCCATCGAAAAATCTTTTGACTGATAAGCCATTTGTGTATACGGCGACATCTAAACATTTATTTTATTTCAAACAACATATTTCCAAGTTTGTCCTCGAGCAGTGAGGTATTCCATTAAATCCTTTTATGCTTTTTGATTATTTCTTTTTGGATACTGTAGATAGGGATATTGTAAGAGAGGCGAATAATAATGTAGTTATAAAAGCTGATGAGATATGGGTATTTTGACCAGTATCTAATGGCGTTTTGGCGGAAGTCCAATTAGCCAAAAAAATGAATAAGCCACTCAGATATTTTTCCATACAACATTCCAAAACCATCGTAGAAATATCAAAAGAACAAGTTGAAATGGAAGATGAAGTCAAAGAATATAAATCAGAATTATAATTTTATTTTGCAGAAAATATCCATGACAATTAAAATCTGAATAATCTGAGGTTCTGGACTCGACAATCCGGATATTTTGAAAGATGCGAAGGATGTAGAAATACACACAAAATATGGAGAACCAAGCTCACTATTAAAAACAGGAAAGATAGGCGATGTGGATGTCGTCATTTTATCTAGACATGGAAGAGAACATACCATCCCACCCACTTTTGTAAATAATAGAGCGAATATTACAGCGCTCAAAGAGATTGGATGCACTCATATCATAGCAACGACTGCCGTGGGAAGTTTGAGGGAAAACATCGACAGGGGAGATCTCGTATTTCCAGATCAGTTTATTGATTTTACAAGAAGGAGGGAATTGAGTTTTTATGAGAAATTTGAACCTCATACACCCATACATACACCTATGGCGGAGCCGTTTGATGAAAATTTAAAAAAAATTCTGATCCAATCGGCGGAGGAATTGAATATCAAGCACCATCAGAAATGAACGGTCGTGACTATTGAATGACCGAGATTTTCTACCAAGGCGGAAAGCAACATGTTCAGAATGCGATGAGCAGATATTATCAATATGTCCACCGCACCCGAGACAATACTAGCAAATGAAGCAGGTATTCCATACGCTGTAATCGCGATGAGTACAGACTTTGACTGCCGAAAAGAAGATGAAGAACCAGTGTCTCGAGAAGGAGTCTTGGAAATATTTAAACAAAATGTAGACAAAGTAATCACTCTGATTTTATCCGCATTACCCAAAATATCATGACAAATTCTATGATAAATGCTAGCGAAAGAAAAGAAATAATAAAGTCTAAAATCAGAACGGTTCCAGATCGGCCACAGAAAGACATTCTGTTCAGGGATATTACTACTCTCCTGGGAGATGCTGAATGATTTAAATATATGATCGATGTACTTGTAGAAAGATACAAAGAAATGCTCATCGATGTAGTCGTTGGGATAGAGTCGAGAGGATTTATTGTCGGTGCGCCACTTGCACATGAACTCGGTGTAGGATTTGTACCGATTAGAAAAAAAGGAAAATTACCTGCCGAGACTATCGCCCTAGAATACGCATTGGAATATGGAACTGATACTGTAGAAATACACAAAGATGCTATTAGTAAATGAAGTAGAGTTTTGATCATCGATGATCTCCTCGCGACAGGATGAACGATGTTGGCTGCCTGCAAACTCGTGGAGAATGTTGGTGGAAAAATTGTCGAATGCGGATTTGTGATAGATCTTCCCGAGCTTGGAGGAAGAAAAAAGTTGGAAGAAGCGGGAGAAAAGGTATTTTCTATTGTAGAGTTTGAGGGAGAATAGCCTAGCATCCGCTCCCGGGAGCAACTTGTTCAAAATCGGCTTCTAGCGAAGCATCTAATCAACTCGCTCCCGGGAGCAGAGGAAAAGAAGGAAAATAGTTTTTAGTTTCTAGTCGTTAACTGATTGTATGAAAATTGCGTGAATCCAACAATCCACCATGATAGACTATCCAGGAAAAATCGCCTGCGTGGTCTTTACCCAGTGATGCAATTTTCGTTGTCATTTTTGCCACAATCCCGAATGTGTCCTCCCCGAACAAATGCTACTATTTCAAAACGATCTCATTACCCAAGAGGCTTTTTTCAATTTTCTCCAAAGCAGAAAAGGCTTATTAGACGGAGTAGTAATCTGCTGAGGAGAACCTACCATCCAATCTGACCTCTATGACTTTGCCAAGAAGATCAAGGAGATGTGATTTCTGGTCAAATTAGATACCAATGGGAGAGATTATCTCATTATCAAAAGAATGATACAAGATGAAATACTGGATTATGTCGCGGTGGATCTCAAACATAGTATGGATCACTATGATGAAACAGTCGGTTTGTCGTTAGCGTCAGATTTTTTTATCAATTATGGAAGTTTATTGCGCCTTCTTCTGGAGAGTGATATTGATTATGAATACAGAACTACGGTCGTGAAATGACTCCATACGGCGGAATCTATCGAGTCCATGGCTAAATATATCCACTGAGCCAAAGCCTATTATCTGCAAAATTATGTCGGAGGAAATACGCTGGATCCTGATTTCGGTTGAGTACCTTTCAACGATGACGAACTTATGGAATTTCAAAAAATCGCCACACCTTATGTGCAGCGTTGTGAGGTAAGAAAATAGAATTTAGAATTGTCATTGCATTTTTTGTCATCCTGACCCCGACGAATTTCGGGGGAAGGATATAACTCAATTACTTAC
>CAYUVZ010000020.1:0-12107 GCA_964448265.1 uncultured Candidatus Peribacteria bacterium
GATCTGACGAGAATCATTTTCAACAAGCCCAAAGCAACACTAATCTATCATTATGAAGACTGACTAGTACGTTTCATTGTCGGTATTTATCCTGAATATAAACAGATCTTGGAATGAGCAATCTCCGCACAGTATCCAAACTGCTCTATCGAAGAAATCGTCAAACCAAACTTTTTCAAAAAGAAATATTATGATATTATCCCGATGCAACCCAAGAAAGATCCTATTTACAATATCAAGATCTACAAACAGCAACCTGATGATCCAATTAATAATCTGATCGATTCGATGACGAAAATATCCAGATACGATACGGTCAGTATCATCATCCCCATCAAACCATTGGGCGATCGATTCAATAGAAAATCACAAAAAGCAGTAGATAGACTCTACAAAAACTTGTCATTGCACAGCATCTCAAATGCACGATGGACCTATTTGATCATGCCATGGAAATTGATTGGCTTCCTCATTAGTGGACCAAGCCAGAAAATGCTTGCTAACAAAAAAGAAGAAGATAATGTCACTATGGTGCGTATGGTCAAAGCCAAAGAAGATTATCTCAACGCCATGGGTGAAGAAGCAGCGCTTCCGTTTTTCAACGCAGGGATCATGATTGCGACCAGTTCTGATGAGAAAGAAAATCTACGACACAATATGGAAAACATCATCAGTGCCTTCACTGTCTATGGAGATGAATATGGAAACGAATTGGAAGCAGCACTTGGTAAAGCTGATATTTTTTGATGGTTGTATAAACCATTGTGGAAAATGTCTGTGGATTCATTTATACCAAAATTCTTTTATAGAGGAAATTATTTCGGAGTGAATGAATTGTCATCACTCTTTCATTTCCCTGATGCGACATACAATCGTTCTCCAATCATTTCATGGATGCAATACAAAGTGCTTCCTGCACCAGAAAATCTTCCTGTCCTGACACAACCAAACTGATATATCATGAGCTGAATACTGGCAGAAAGCTACAAGCACGGTGAGCTAAATCAGATCCTAGCAAACTACAAAAAGCATCGGGCAGTAGCTGAGACAACTACTCTCCAAGAAAATCTGACCCCGATAGAAAATTTCACTGCTGAACAATTAGTCGGCAAAGAAATCATAGAACAAAAACAAACAGGAAAGAAATTTGTCAGAACTGTCATACAGAAAAAATGATACGGATACAAAATGTACAAAGATGGAATTTTATTGGGAGCTAATATTTATAGAAATACCCTTTCACCTGTCTATATGAAAAGAAATGATAGAACAAGACATCATTACTGTATAGGAAAATCAGGTACCTGAAAGTCTATCCTCTTGCAGACGCTTGCCAGACAGGATATCTGGAATGGCGACGGACTATGTATTATCGATCCACATGGAGACTTGGCTGAAGATATGCTAGCATATGTACCTAAGGACAGAGCGAAAGACATTGTCTATTTCGATGCTGGCGATGAAGCCAGACCTATGGGATTAAATTTGTATGAAATAAATATTTTAGATGAAGCGGACAGAGTCGTAAATGATGCTACGGAAATTTTCTTGAAAATGTTTGGACCAGAAATCTTCTGACCAAGATTGCAAGAATATTTCAAATACGGAAGTCTGACCTTGCTTGAAGATTTTGAAGATAGACCAACATTGTTGGATATCGTAAGATTGTTTACTGATGAAGGATATAGAGAATACAAAGTAAAAAAGGTAACGAATCCTACCGTCAGAAATCGATGGGAAAGGACATTCAACGCAATGGGTGAAAGAGAAAAAGAAGAAATCATCCCGTACTTCTCAGCGAAATTCGTGTCATTCAACACCAACAGATTGATTAGAAATATTATCGGTCAAACAAAGTCAGCATTCACCTTTGAAGATGTCATGGACAATAGAAAGATTCTGATTATCAATCTGAGCAAAGGTAAAATCGGTGAATTGAATGCGCAATTGCTAGGTATGATCATCGTGTCCAAAATCTACACTGCTGCTATGGCGAGAGCCAGAATCCCTGAAGAGGAAAGAAAAGATTTCTATCTCTATGTGGATGAATTCCAAAACTTCGTATCAGGAACTTTTGCCGATATCTTGTCTGAAGCCAGAAAGTACAGACTGAGCTTAATTATGGCACATCAATATATCGCACAACTTGACCCACCTAAATGATTGGGTGATGTCGGTGGTGGAAAAAATGATGTGAAAGCAGCGGTATTTGGTAACGTGTGAACGATGCAATCATTCAAAGTCGGTGCACCCGATGCTGAGTTTTTGGAAAAAGAATATGCTCCGGTAATTTCACAGGAAGATATTGTGGGAATTGCAAACTTCAAAGCTTATGTAAAACTGAATATCGACAACTCAACCTCTCGCGTATTTAGTATGAATACCATCTTCACGCACGACTACCAAAATAAAAAAATCGTCCCTATCCTCAAAGAATATTCAGCAAAGAAATATGGAAGAAAAAGAGAATTCGTAGATGCAGAGATGGAAGCCAGACTTGGCTGAAGCGTGGAAGAAGAAAAGCTTCCGGACGCCAATGCGGTTGCTTCTTCCAATCCTTCAATTCCTTCACCTTCTCCTTCTCCTTCATCTTCTCCTTCATCTTCGCCTTCTCCTACTCCTGCACCTCAACCAGCACCTCAACCTACAACAGAACCAACAGTTCCGAAAGAAGCACCAGCAGCACCTCAACCAGTAACATCATAACATTTTTCTATCCGAAGGCCTACGATGGGCTAATATCTTAAATATTTCACTAATACATCCCTACCATAATTGTAGTCAATGCATCTTGGTTCTTGCAACGGATTGTGGAGCTGGGTACATTCTCAAAAAGCAAACTACACAGGGTAGCGACGCTGCAAGAACTAGATTTTTTGGTCACTTTTTGATCAATGCAAAAAGTGACTCACCGAAGGTCCATCTTCACTATACCGAAGGCCGATCTTCACTATAAAGATAGGCTACCGCATTCTTTTTATAACAAGTTTGTATAAGGTATTCATCAAATATAAATACAAAATTTTATGGGAACACAAACTTTTCAAGAAGTTTCGAAAGAAATAAAGAAGGAACTCCCCTTCCTTCCAGAGGGAACAGATTTACAAAAGTTTTTCTTTGAAATAAAAACAAAAGAACCCAAAAGGTTCAAACGGTTGATGTTTGATAGGAACGGAGGCAATCCAGTTTCAGAAGAACTGGAACAGATCCTAATGAACTTTGTGATGTCTGGCTTCAAACATCCGAATTCAAGCCTTTACAAATGCAAACCACGCAAAAGAAGCAAAAGAAAAAATTAAATTTACACAATATTTATACAATTAAGAGCCTTGGAATTTTCAAGACTCTTTTTTTATAAGAGAAACTCCATCGTCGTGAATATTTTAAATATTGCGCTCCTTTGCAAAGGAATTTTTATTTTTTTGTTAACAAACCCACCCGACCTCCCTTCATAAGGGAGGCCCAAAGGAAATTTTAAAACAAATTGTCAAAATCCGAATTAACTCTTATCAACACCTTCCATGAAGTCCCCCTTACGAAGGGGGATACAGGGGGTTTGTTAAATTAAACAAAAAAAAATGACATCAGAAAGACTTTACAAACATTACGAACTAATTTTTCTCAAATCAGCGACCTTATGACTTTACAGACTTTAGACTTTCACTCCACAACATTTCTTATACTTCTTCCCCGACCCACATGGACAAGGATCATTGGGTCTTGCCTTGGAAATATTTTCTCCTTTGGTATCAAAAATCTCTGGAACTCCCATAGGCTTGCCTCCTACTGGTGAAGTAGGTTTCTCATCATCATTCACTTCAAATATTTCGAATCCCTCATCATTGGAATAAGTCATCTTGTCAGCGACCTTAGGCTGAGAGAAGGCGATTTCTGGAACATTGGAACTAATCTTTTCCAACATTTTGAGATATTCCTGTTCAGTCTGTTGCCCTTGGAAAGAAACCTGTGGCCTTTGGGCTTGCTGTTGCAATCAAGCGAAATCAATCCCTGCAATGTACGCAGTGACATCAAATTTGAGCCTATATAATAATGTTTGAAATTTTTCAAATGCTTCAGCCTTGTAAACTACCAAAGGATCTAATTGTGCATATCCCATAAGCCCAACCTTATCCCTGAGATATTCCATATCATCTAAATGCTTGATCCACAAAGTATCGATATGATACAGATAGACATCCTTGAATACTTCATATAATTTATTCGCATCCAAGAGAGCAAATTTATTTTTTAACTGTTCGACAATAAAGCCCGATAATTCACTCTGCAACTGCTGAAATGAATATCACTGAAACCTTTGTAATTCACCTTGATCCAGACGAAGAGAAAATTCTTTGATCATAAGATTCAAAAAGTCTGGCACTGATTGTTGTAAATTTTGTGCATCCACGATTTGTTTGTGAATGATATCCACCATGCTATCTTCGATTTCTGCTTTGATCTGTTCCACTAATGAGAGCTTAAAGACTTCATTATCATCGCTTTCTAGAATTTCATCTCTTCTCTTGTAGATCGCCTGTCTTTGTTTGTTGATCACGCTATCGTAGTCGAATAAATGTTTCCTAATCCCAAAATTCCATCACTCCATCTGTTTCTGAGCTCTGACAATGGAGCTGGTAAATTGTTTTTGGCTGAGTTCAAGTTTTTCTAAATCATCTTTGCCCATAAGCATGGATGCGATGCCTTGGATTCTCTCGCCTCACATTTTTCTCATAATGAGATCATCCAACGCGACAAAAAATACTGAGATACCAGGGTCTCACTGCCTTCCCGCACGACCTCTCAATTGATTATCTATCCTTCTAGATTCATGTTTTTCTGTACCCAAAATGAATAGTCCGTAATGGATATCCTTAGCAATGATTTCAGGACCCGTAACCTCCTTTGGAAGGACAGTCAATTCACAGTATGATACAGTATTTTCTTTTTTGGATAAATTAAATTTTAATCTGAATTTCAAATCTCAATGAGAAACTCGATTTTTACGCGCTTGTAAGATGTGTTCATCGTTAAGATTTCGAACACGTTTCAATCACTCCGCAGTCAAAGTAAATTCTTTCTCGGAATATATTTTGGCAAAAATTCATTGTCAGTTTTTGATTGTTTTTTCAAAAAAGCGAGCATAATTGTCAGCAAGTTTTTCATTGAGTCCAGCTTCTAATTTGATATCTGTCCCTCTACCAGCCATATTGGTAGCGACAACCACGCTTTTGTATTTTCCAGCTTGAGCGACAATATGTGCCTCCTGCTCATGGAACTTTGCATTCAAGACATAATGCGTAATCGCGTCTTTTTCCAGCATCCTAGAAACATATTCTGATGTCGCGATATTAGCAGTACCGATGAGAATAGGTTGTCCCATATCATGAGCAAATTGAATATGATCTTTGACTCGCTTCCATTTGATATGTTCATTGAAATAGACTTTGTCATTTTTGTCTACTCTAATCGTAGGTTGATTGGTAGGAATTTCTAAAACTGATAGCTCGTAAATCTTTTCAAACTCCTCTCCTTCCGTCAAGGCAGTACCGGTCATACCAGCTAATTTCTTGTATTGTTTGAAAAAATTCTGATAGGTAATCGTGGCCAAAGTCTTGGATTCTCTCTGGATATGAACACCTTCTTTGGCTTCGATAGCCTGATGCAATCCTTCGGAAAATCTTCTTCCCTGCATCGTACGCCCCGTATGCTCATCGACGATCAAGACTTCTCAATCCTTCACGATATATTCTTTATCTTTTTCATACACAGCCTGAGCTCTCAAAGCGTTTTCGATATGATGGATTTCTTCGTATCACAAGTCCTTGTATAAATTTTCTACACCAAGGGTGGTCTCTAATTTTTGGATACCTCTGGAACTAAGAGAGGCCGTCTTGGTTTTCTCATCGATATAATAATCTCCATCCTCCTCGTCATCATGGATTCTTTTTTCCTCTTTGATCAATTCGTGAAGTAATCATTTGGACACCTTCTTTTTTTGAGAACAAGGAATCAATGTCGTCGCTATCTTGGAGTAATAGACATATTTCTCAGTGGCTTCATCATTAGCTTCGGAGATAATAAGTGGAGTTCTCGCCTCATCGATTAAAATACTATCGATTTCATCCACAATCGCGTAATGCAACGGCCTTCGAATCAAAGATCTTTCCTTCATCGATTTGACCAGATTATCTCTCAGATAATCAAATCATAATTCTGAATTTTCTATGTAGGTAATATCCTTCGAATACTCTTGTCTTCTCAAATTCAAAGAAACTGCCTTTGTCACGCATCCTACACTTAATCATAATCGGGTATACACAGCGCCCATCCATTGAGCATCACGAGAAGCCAGGTAATCATTGACTGTCACGACATGCACTCCTTTGCCCAATAAGGCATTGAGATAGACAGGCAATACCGCAACCAAGGTTTTTCCTTCTCAGGTTTTCATTTCAGCGATGATTCATTTGTGCAGGATGATTCAACCCAAAAGCTGGACATCATACGGCACCATATTCCGGATGACTTTTTCTCCTTTGACATCTATTTCTTGACCGATCATTCTCGTGCAGGCTTGTTTGACAACAGCAAAAGCTTCTGGCAAGATATCATCCAACAAAGCCCCCTGAGCTAATCTGTCTTTAAATTCCTGTGTCTTGGCTTTGATCTCATCATCGGACAACGAAGTAAACTGATCAAAAAAAACATTAATCTGATCCACGATGGGGAGCAGTTTCTTGATTTGTTTTTTGTTGTAATCACCGGCGATGAAGTTTAATATCTCTCCAAACATCAATTCTTTTCATAGAATTTAAAATTGAACCTTTTTCAAGGTACTTAAAATACTATAAGAAATTCCCCCTCAGAAACAAGAGAAACCTTTCGCTCCCGGGAGCAAATTTAGGATAATAGGGTAAAGGGGTAAGGAATGCTTGACATTTGATAAGAGATGTTTATACATAATCAAACATTTTAACACTTCAACATTCCACATGAGCTGATTAGAATTCAGAATAAACCTCGCACTTGAAGAAAATGGATGTACCGTGATCAGTCCCTGAAATGATTATACAAGGGATGAATATGGTGTTGTAGACAAAACAATCCCTCGGGCGCCAGAAAACATGCTCAAACTCGAAGAAACAATATCTGAATGCATGAAAAAATTATATCAAAAAAGCTTAATGGAAACTCTAGAAAAAGAAGCTCCCATCATGTATATTGATTGCCAACAAAAATGAGATGACGATATTATGTTGTTCATCCTCAAAGAATACGCAAGAACATCAAAAATAAATGATAAAGGAAGCATAATATCCAAAGTAATTGAGAGAAGAACAATAGTTATTGAATCTCCTCAAAAGCGAAAAGAATACATAGATCAAAACCAGCCGAACAGTGAAGAAATGCTAAATCATTATTCCAAATGCCTCAAGACTTATTTAAGTTTAATTGATTCCGATCCAAAAAACAAAAATATAGTATTGGGTTTTGAGTGTGATGTTACTTTTGAAGGATTAGCAAAGTTTATGGAAAAAGAGGACATCGGATATATGTATCTCTACCTAGATAAAATACAGTCCCTCAGCTTAGATGAACAAAGCCGTATCAATAGACTTCTCTTTGCAAGATGAGGAATCCGTAATGATAAGTATATCCGCATAAAAATAAATAATGGAAACAAGTGATGGAAAACTTGGTATACTGACGGTGGTCATAGAGCAGAAGCTATACATGATTATTCCGAGCATCATGTTTATAAAAAGGATTTATAATTTTATTCCATAAACCCAGTATCCCATGAGCAATGCACAATGAATAGACGTAAACACATTAGTACACAGATATAATGTCTGTAAATGAAACGTCTGGAAGCTCCGACAAGAACGTAAAAAAACCTTGGTATCTCTCGAGGCTATTTTCGATAAACCGACTCCCAAGATTACTCCCAACGTGGCTGATATGACGATAACCCACATCCAGATGTTACTAGAAAATATGGATAAGCCAGACATTGATGAAGGTATAAAAGAAAAAATCTCCGAATCATTTCAAAATGCTAAAATCACACAGGCACTCAAAGAAAAAATGAAAGAACTGACTGAATTAAAAGATGAACTAATCCGTAGGAAAGAGGCATTAGCTAGTAACGAAACATTAGCGAATGGTAATACCATCTGAAGAATCAAAAAGACACTGAATATAGGCATAAAATCTGATACCATAGGCGGAAATGCTATTTTGGGATTGGAAGGAATAACTGGAGATACCAAAATCAAAAATCTCACAGGGCTACTAAGCCCTACCTGTATTAGCACATTGGAATCAAGAGATATTAAAAATTATGAACAGCTTGAATCATTTTGGGAGGATCCTAACAATGACAAAACAGACAAGATTAATATGCTTGGTAACAAAAGTTATAACGAGGTAGACACCCTAATGAGAAATCAGGAAGGAATCTTGTAATACAATCATCCCATATACCCCAAAAACGCTCCCAGAAAGGCGTTTTTTTATTTTAAAATTTATATTTTTCATAGCAAAACGCACACAAAGTGCTGGAATTTTATTTCACCTCTTCAAACTGCACTTCTACAGACTTCCCTCTCTGCAGTAATCGCATCAATCTTTTTTCCCTCTGCAAAAATTCCGCATGTCCCGTGAAAAAAACTTGCACCGAATATTTTTTATTTTCCGCTTTGAGCTTCATGCTTTCCGCCAATTGCTGAAAAATCGCTTCTAATTTTTCCAACTTGTGAAATTTTATTTTTTTGAAATTAAAAAATTTAGTAATGGTGGTTTGATAATGAAAATATCCGTAATTGCACGGTATCACCGTGTCTACCATCGCATCCTTGAAATATCTCAGATCAAATTTGATGACCTTATTGACCATAAAATCTGAATATGATAATACCGAGAGATAATATTTTCGGAGTTGAACCTCTTTTTTTCGATACGCAAACGGTCGTTGAAATTTTTTGATCGCTTGTTGATTTTGATTCAGTGTATATTTTTTTTCTAATCATTTCATCAGTGCTTGTCCTTGTTGCATATCTGCGAAATCCCCTATCAGACCTATCTTTCCGACGAGCGAATGAGCAAAACATTCTTTGAGCACATAGTCAGCGAAGAGAGGGAGGATTTTGGGAGTCGAAGCGAGTGCCAATTCATAGAGAGGAGGAACGATAAGAGCATCCACTTTTTTCTTTAATAAAAAATCTACTCAACGCTGGACGGCAAGTAAACTCTCATCAAAAGTTTTGTCTCCATACGGCCATTGCGCGAAATCGTAGTAGATGACATATTCATGATCATATTTGGTCAAGAAATTGAACAAGGCCAAGGTATCATTACTAGAAGTTATTATTCAAATTTTCATGCGAGTTGAGTTTTGAAATAAATATATCCATTGAGAAGTGGGATGAGTTCTGTCTGAGTAGTCACCTTGGATATCTTGTCGATCACTTCCACTTGTCAGCTCAACAATCCTCGATAATTTTGCAATACCGGATTGACTGTCCCGGTCAAGGCATTGAATTTGACCAGAGACTTCTGCAAATTTTGCTTGTAAGGAGTAATCTTGGCGACGAAGAGTTGAATCATTTTCTGAAAGACATTATCTTCAAAAGTTTTGATACTGGCTTTGAGATTGGTTCTGATTAATTGAAGCTGGTTGAAAACAACGATTTTGGCTTGTTTGACTTCGGTCCGATAATCTACATCCTGCCTTTTGTTGATGTACGACTGAATCGTCATGAGATCTTTGGCAGAGGAAAGGATGAGCTTTTCGACATTGAGGATAGAATCGCTACATCTGTAATAGCCTGTTCAGCTTTTGAGCGAGACCGTGACATTAGATTTGGCAATAGAACAATACAGTGAATCCGACAAACCCGCAAAAGTACAGCCCAACAGAGCCATAGAACTTAAAAGAGCTATAATGATTTTCACTTTAGACATGCCTACAAATCAAGGGTAAGAGTATTTTATTTATGTCCTCCTCTTTCTTAAGACTGAATGGCTGCCCCTCCTTGATAAGGGAGGGGGTTGGGGTGGGTTTGTTTACCCTCAAACCAGAAAGATAATTAGCCTAGGCGGACGGAGGATTTTTTACACTTCAACATTTTAACTCCGCCTAGGCGTTTAACATCCTCTTCATCCCCAATCGGAAATAAGAGTCAGGGACTTTTCAGGATTTGATATCGACATCCAATTGAACCAATCCGTGGTACAATGCTTTTATTTTTTTCTCGGACTCTTTCAATAGTCAAATTTGTTTGTACTGATTAGAAATTTGTCTGGGATTCATAGATAATGTCGACGCGATTTCTTTGGAGTCACGGACACCTAGATCATACAGGTCTATCATATAGATATACAACTTTAATGACCAATACAATGACCCGGCGAATAAATTCCACTCCCTATCCTCCTGATGGATTTTTTCCAAGAGCAATACTGCCCTAGCAGGATCTTTGAGCCATGTCGTCATCAAAAGGAAAACATCAGTTTCTACCTGACCAAAAACCACGGTATCTATAGTCTGCTGAGTGATATATTTGCTGTTTTGGCTTTCTGATCGATAACGGAGTTTTTCACATTCAGATCGGATACGATACATATTTGAACCCACTTTCGTCAAGAAATATTGCACGGATTCGTGATCTATGGTAAATCCAGCTAGTTGTTCAAGGACAAATTTTTCTAAATCTGATCCCTTGAGCTGTTCAAACTTTTTGACCTGAGCATTTTTTTCTAAAAATTTGAATAATCTTCATCTTTTGTCGGGTGTAGAACTCACAAATATAAGCAATGCATCTTCAGGGATCTTCCCCTCCCTCTTGATAAAATCTTCGATGAAAATATCTAGGAGTTCTCTTTTTTCTTCAATCAATTTACTCAATGTATCTAGTGGCAACCCGTGAATAATAACCAGTTTTTTAGTCGTAAATAGCCCTCACCCATAAATAGTCTGCTTGATCTGCCCAAAATCCATACTTTCCAATCCAAACACAAAAAGACTCTCCTTACCGAATTTGCCAAGGAAGGTATCTTTCCATCTCAGCAATTCTTTGTCTAGGAGATAGGTCTCAGGTCAAGTGAAGAGGTAGACGTTGCTCAACAAGGGAATTAGATTAGAAGTTAAAAATTAGAAACAATATCACTCTGACCCCGACGAATTTCGGGGGAAGAGTATAACTGTTATAAGTAATAGTTATATCCTTCGTCCGAGAAGTCGGACTCAGGATGACATACTTAACATCTAATTAGTAGCGATTCGGCTCGAATTTTCAATCGAGAATATTCAAAACAAAAAACCACACTCGCGAAAGCATGGTCATCCGATATTTGTGTCTGATTATTATTGATTCTTCTTTCCCTCTGCCTCAAAGCATTTAAGGAGTTTCCCAGTTATCTCCTTTCTTTCTTCAAGCTCATTTTTCTGCTCTAGCGTAGGATACAGACAAGTGTCGACCCATCTTGGACATGGTCATGTTGTATGTTTTCACACCTTAGGACATTCAAGACATTCCGCAACTGTTTCGTGTTCATCCTCGATACATCGCTTATAATAACCAAAATATTCTTTATCGCTTATCAACATATCCTGAATAAACTTTGGATCTCGTTTGACATATGCATGTAAGGTATTAGCAAAATCACCATATATCCCAACTGCTGGCTGATCTCGTTCTCATTGAAGATAAAGAGAGATGATCTTTTGTATCACAAGTTTACCTTCATCTGATTTTACTCTTTCAGAAAGCTCAATAGCTGAATTAACCTCACCCTTCTCAATGTTTGTACCTTTGGAAACTTTTTCACCAGAATTAATCTCGTCGAGAGCCGCCTTAGATAATCTAGGTATTTCTATAGCAATTTCACCGTTATGCCCCATTGCCTCTTCAGCCAAAGAAATAACATAAAGTAGCTGTCCTGTTGTGTTATTCGGAGTTTTATGCCAAAGTTTAGCCCAAGTACGAATAAATTTTTCTTTTATGTTCAACTGATCCTCGTAAGTTTTTATTTTTGGTTGATCTTCGTAAGTTTCTACCATTTGTACCAGCATTACTCAATTAAAATATTGGTTACTGTATACA
>CAYUVZ010000021.1:0-11974 GCA_964448265.1 uncultured Candidatus Peribacteria bacterium
CAGCTATACTATATCTATTAGATAGAAATATTTTTGACTTTAAATAATGTCTTGCATGAAAAAAGTTTTGAACAATTGAAAAAAATATATCAGTATTATCATAGGGATACTTGCTATCTCTCTTGCGATTATTTATATTACAAAAAATCCTGATCTTTTTTTGACGAGCGTATTAAAATGATGAGCGTCAATTTCTAGTTTGTTAAGTTCCAAAGGAAACTGATTTACTGCGAGTCAGTTGGAAGAAATCCAGGGAATCTCTGATGGATGGACAGATACAATTACAACACTCGAAAATGAGTATACTCAATTGGCAGATGACTCCACTTGGAATAGCATGGCTAATAGTTTGAGTACTGATATGTCTGATATCTTGCATACGACTGCTAACGGCAAATATACTAATTACAATGATTTCTATGATAATGGATTTTTACCTCGATACCGTTATACCCTCTCCATAGCTTATGGAACGCCTCAAGCAGGAGAAGCTACAGCTGGATGAGGGGACCTATTTGGCGCAGAAGGTGCTGTGAGTAAATAAAACATTTGATTTTTATCACGAAAAACATACTTATTGAAGTATAAAATGTTTCGAATAGTTTCGAAGTAGTGTAGTGTTTTAACGCTTGTCTTATTTGGGATGAAAAAACTTTTGGGAAGTCGAAAAGAGAATATAAGTGTCGTGATAGGAGCTTTGGTTATCGCCCTGGGGATTTTTTATGTCGTACACAATCCCAATCTTTTTATGACCAGCGTGCTTTCATTACAAGAACAGGAATTAATTGCACAAAAAGGTCGAGATCTGGCATACAAAACACAAAGCGGAGTTGTAGATATTTTTCTTGCACCAGACAAACAGACTCCCGTGACATTGGATATTACCCTCTCTTTTGGAGATCAGATCATTTTAAACACGAAGAATCTTTCATGACAAGGACTTTTTGATATCCAAAGCCAAGAGGCGAATAGTATTACATTCAAACTTTCACAGATTACCGACGTTGAAAAAAATCAGAGTTTATTTTTGGTACCATTTAGTGGAAAATATACCGATATCCTCGTCAGCGAATCTCAAGGGACATATCCCGATGGAAGCAGTAAATCACTCTCTATAGGCAATCTCAATGTAAATAGTTCTCATTCTAAATAATTTTTTCTAAATAATTCTCTTTATCGCTTAGTCGTCCTCCATGAAAAGTATGAAGTATATCCTCCTAATAAGTCTCATCGCGAGCATCAGCCTCTTACGAATAGGAAGGTCACATGCGAGTACGAGTCCCGATGCTTTTGTGGTCGAAGTGAATCCTAGTTCGTTTGAAATGAACCAGGCTGTAGATATTACCATCAAGGCGGTAAATGCAGATGGCGAAGTGGTCAAAGATTATCAGGGAGATGTTTTCATAGAAATAGCAGGGATTGTAGATTCTACAAGTTATACGGTGCCTAGTGACTGATTGTATACTTTCTTGCCCCAAGATCAGGGAATTAAATTATTTTCCAAAGGACTTATCATCAAAAAGACGGGGACCTTTACCGTCAAGGTTTCAGATATTATCAATGATGCGATCAATGGAGAAAGAACAATCATCGTCTGATCTATCGCAGGAAGTGAAACGGATACACAGACCATCTCCATCGTATCTCCTAGTGCTGGAGGCACTGAAAGAAACAGCGCTATCAATGTCATCGCGAGTGCAAACTCTCTACCCAATTCTCCTTATACTCTGTATGTAAATAACGCGCTGGCAAGTGAATGATTGACTGACGCAAACTGAGATATCAATGCTTATATTACGGGTGGGACACAATGAAGTAATGTCTTGCAGATCAAGATTACCAATGCTACTAATGAGGTGATCTGACAATCTGATAGTACAACATTTTATTATGCCCCTATCAGCGATGGGATTTACAATGGCATTCAAATATTGCCAAGTACAAAGATTAAACAGGGAGATAAAATTAATGTTACCATCAGCACAAGCGACAGTGTCACTTCAGCTTTATTGAAACTCAGCAATGGCAGATCTGCACCCATGGATAGGAAAAATGCAGGAGTCTTTACCAAACAGATGACCATAGATACTGAAGGGACTATCGATGTAGCTTTGGATCTGATTACCTTGTGACAAACGACAAATTATACTGGTCTTGCGACATTGTACGTGGACAAAAGCGTAAGTATCGGCAAGATTAGATTGTATGCTGATTCTATAGATAAAACAAAATTGAATGTAACTCGGGAAACTGTAGGCACTTCACCTCAATATAAACTCAGCTATGGAACGAGTGAAAACTATTTGGATCAGTATGTCATGGTGTCTACCAATGAGATTATTATAGAAAATTTGACGCTGGGAGATACCTACTATTTTCAGATTACCCCCATGGATGGCCTTGGAGCAGCTTTGGGCACAGCATCTGACATCACTCAGGCTAAAATCTGAGAAGAAGTCTCTTGTATCGTCAAATGAATTAGCGTGACAGGACAAAAGATAGGTGATAAATATTATCTGGTATGGACAGCGGTGAATAATGTAGAAAGCTACAATATTTACAGGTCCGACTTTGAAACAAGCGACACTGCAAATATGCAAAAGATAGGCAGTACTTCATGAACTATGTATGAATATCCTTTTGATACCTTTGCCAAGAAAGATACCTACGCGTACTTTCTCATCGAAGGCGTATGTAAAGATGGGACAAAACTCAAGATAGACAATGCAAAAAGAGTCCAGGTATGACCTGCAGAAAACATTCTATTAATTATTCTTATCAGTTTGTTTGGATATACGATATACAAATTATATGGCTACGCATGAAGGAATTAAAAAAAATATAATAATGATTTTTTTGTCATCCTGAACGAAGTGAAGGATATAACTTAATCACTTATAATAGTTATACTCTTCGCTTCACTCAGAGTGACATAGTATCTTTAATCTTTCGTCTCTTCTATGTCCGATATTAAAAAAAAATATAATTATGAATTAGTCGAATCTGAATATGAACAAAGGAGATTCTTTCAGAAGCTTTTTAAAAATAGCAATCATAAACCAGAAACCATCATCACGCAACTTCCTTTCATTTTCAAAAAGGATGCAGATGCTTCTTCATTTTCTCATCTTATCACCTTAGATATCCGAGCTAAATATCAGATAATGCAAGGAAAGAAAGCCCAGCTTTTGACTGTCTTTGATGATGAACAAAAAAATATCAATCAAGAAAAATATGAGCGTCTTTTCAATCAGCTTGGTATATTTTTTGGTAGTGAAAAAGAACATATCAGTTACTGTGAAAGGAATTTGAATTTGATGAAAGACACTTTTGTCTCTTTGGTCAAACAGGGAATTATCTATGAGGATTGCAGGATCAATCATCGAAGCGTAGCTGAGCAAAAGACCTTGTGAACTGATGAAATCCAGTGGAAAAAGATGTGATGCAAATTGTATAATCTCAGATATTTCATAGATACCAAAAGTGTTTCAATTGTTGTCCCTACATTTTTTCCTGAGACTATCTTTGCTGATGTAGCGCTTGCCGTGCATCCTGATGACAAAAGATATAAAAAAATGCTCAAGCACAAAGTTATCATTCCTATCATTAATAAAGCGATCCCTATCATTGCAGATGAAACTGTGGACCCTACACAAGGGACAGGGATCATTAGAGTAACTCCCTGACATGATGCTCAAGGGTTGCTATTAGCGCAGAAACATGGACTCAAAAAAGATAAATTTGCCATCGACAAAAACTGATGTTTTAGCAAGTTGGCGGAAGATTTTGCTGGGAAAAAGGTAGATGAATTTGGGCACAATATTATTCAAAATCTGGATGATATTCACAATTTGGAGTCAGTAAAAACCGTAGAACACGAGGTAGCTGTGAATAAAAAGACATGAGAAAGGGCTCTCCCCATCTTGTGTAATCAGCTTTTTATGAAAATGGAAAACGAGCTTGGTCAGATTAAAAAAAATATTGATGAAGATCAGATTCATATTTTCCCTCAGCAGATGAAATATAAAATCGATGAAATCATAGATAAAATCAGTTATCGACCCATGACTAAGGAAAATGCGACAGGATATGCGCTTCCTTTGCGGAGAGGTAAAAGTGGAAAAAGTTATTTTTTGTGTGATGAAGATATTTTGAATCTGCCACAAAAGAAAACGAAAAATAAATATATGATACTGACGCTTATTATTTTCAATCTCGTCACTGATGGAAGACTTCGTTATTCATTTGGGATCGAAGAATTGATTGATATCTTGTTGAGCAAAAGTTTGACGGGAGAACAGACCACATTGGAAGCATATCTGGAATTGTATAGCGAGACGCTGAAAAGGGGCTACGCGAGCCAGATTAACGATTTGAAAAAACTCTTGGAATATATGGATAAAGAAAAGTGAATTAGTCATTTGGAAAAATTTAGCAGTCAGCTGCATCAAATCTTGGAAAAATCTGTGGCCATCAGCGTCAAAAAGAAATGATTTTATCAATTTGTCATGGATGTCTTGGTCCCCAATGATGAAGAGTTGAAACAGGATAAGGAAAAAATAGAAGAGACCCTCGTATATGCCTTGATTTTGAGCGATCTGCTCTCTTGTAATGGGACGGAAAAAAGGGGGGCGGAAAAAATCATCAGTACCTATGAAAGTAATATTTTCGAATGTTTAAAAATCATGAGTATCTGACAAAAAATATTGGGAAAAAATATTTTTGATAGCTGGTATATTCAAAATATTTGAAATGATAATGTTGCCTCATGAAAGAGCAAAAATGATGCAGACTCACTGCCTAAGAAACCCAAGAGAGATATTTTCAGATTGCAGGCTGTGAATTCGCAGTTTTCATCTGAGGAATATGAGGCCTTTGTAAATAAGCTTTGGAATGCGGCCAGATTTATCACTCATCCTGAAGAGAAGAAAAAATCATCTAAACTTGTAGAATTCTCTAAAATAGTAAAAAGCGTACAAAAAAATATCAAAGATCTCGATGATACCGATCTCTGGATGATTTCTAAATCGCAAGAATTATACAGAGAATATCAGGACGCTATGGAGCAAAAATCTCTGGCGAAGATCCAAATAATGATGATTGAGTCGATTAAAAATGATTTTTGCGATAAATATTTGGAAATTAAAAAAATAAAAAATACTGACTACTGATCTTTGGTGAGCCTGCGATGTTTATGAACATATCTCAAACTCCTCCACCCTTTCATCCCCTATATGACACAAGCGACACGAGAACTCTTGGGATTGGAATGATCCATACTGAATGAACCGTGGGAAAACGAGCTTGATACCATAGCAAAAAACTACAAGACGCAGCTGTTTATGGATATCATAGATAAGTTTAGCTCCTTGAGAAAAAAATACGATTATGCAAGGCATGACAGTGTGGATATCTGTTTTTTCGCGCCACTGGAATTTCTCCAATATCTAAGACGCCATGAATCTACTGTCAAAAAACTTATCAATACTGCTGATATTTCTTATGTAGAAAATGAAAGAGAATTAGTGAGTTATCATACCGAAAGTATCATCAACATCACGATAGGTATCAAAGCCACTCCTGTGGAATTAGTTCAGACCGCTCCAAACACCACGGATTTGAAACAGCTTGTCCGCGACAAAGAACAACAAGTCCAACAGCTCAGAATCTTCATCTCCTGATTGATAAGTACTGCCTCAGATCCTGAATTGATTAAACAGAAAAAAAGAGAAATGAATAAATTGAAAAAGGAAATGGAAGAATTGCAGTATGAAATTCAAAAAGCAAAATTAGATAAATAACAGCTAATCTGTGTAAATCGAAAAAGATATACTAGCGTATAGCCAATATATCTTTTTTATTTTGAAACTAAATTCCTGATTATTTTTCTGCGAGGATTTTGTCGATTACTGCGGTGAATGCATCTATAGGATACGCACCTGCGATTAATGTATAGGTCCCCTTTTCATTGTCTATGATGACATTGCCTGGAGTTCCTGTCACGCCGAAGAGCGTATTTCCCTCACCTGCAATAGCGTCAATCTTGGCAGAGAAGCTATTTGAATTGACACAGGTAGTAAATTTAGCCTTGTTGAGTCCTAGACTTGTACCCAATGCTACTAACCCATTGACCGTAGTATCAGTGAGATCAAAGCCCTTTTCGATGTAAGAGAAGAAAGCATTTTTACCTCATAACTGCCCTGCACATTCTGCAGCCTGAGCGATAATCTTGGCATCAGGATGGACGATGTAATTTCTAAATATTGAATTTACATCATTTGGATATTTGGCTAATAATTGTTCTATCGTTTTGGAATCTTTTTGTCTCTTGCAATACGGACAAAGTAAATCTGAATATTCCAAAATAGTAATCCTAGCATTTGCATTTCCTTCTACATATGAGTCAGCTTTGATTGTTTTAACTTTGGCTAGATCAATGGTAGATGCCCCTGCTTGTGTATCAGTAGTTGTGGTAGTAGTATTAGTAGTATCAGGAGCTGTCTGATCGATAGAAGCTAGTACCTGTTCCAAAGTGGTTTTTTGCTGATCTTTGTAAGCAGTAGATGAATATAATTTGTTGGCAAGGATCATATTTTGCTCACCACCAACTTTGACTGTCTCCAATCGAAGCGCGTCATGTTTGAAAAATACTCCGTACACATTGACGATCAACAAGAGAACAATACCCGTCAGAATCCAATCATGTTTTTCTATTTTTTTTGCCATGAGCGTAAAATTATAAAGTAAAACTTGAAGTAGTCTTTAGTCTTTGGTCTTTAATTTACATTATTTAGTAGGCTGAGTTTCAATTGTAGGCATTTCAGTAGTAGCTGGTTGTGTTTCAGTACTCACAGTAGGTGTCGTAGCTGAAGCCCCCTGAGTATACATTTGTAATGCTTGCTCGATTTGTGTTTTTTGTTGAGCCTTGAATGTAGGAGATTTGTAGATTTGTTTTACTAATTTGTAATTAGCAGATCCTCCAACTTTAGCAGCTTCAATTCTTTGTTGTTGGCAAAGTATGCAAAGAAGCAAAAGAGTATTCAAAATAATGAGAATGAAAACGATGACATGTTTGCATTTGCAGAATCACATTCCGCATTCTTTAGCGAGTTTTTTAGTCTCTACAGTAACTGATGAGTGTGCCATTTGTAGTAATATATTAAAAATATAAAATGATGAATTGAGCTTAATTATTTAACCAGGCAAAACAAGATGTTCAAAAAATTTGAATTGACAAAAGCTGAATTTATACTGTATCCTTAAAGAAAACTTAAATGCATAAAAGAAGAATTTTCACTTTCTTCTCCATTCTACATTTTAAATTAATCCAAGTATTTTCTCCCTTTCAATTCCTTGGGAAAGTGCTCCTGATCTTTGGCAGAAGGGTCATCATGAGCATATTTGTACCCTTTCCCATATCCAATATCTTTCATGAGTTTAGTTGATGCATTGCGTAAGTGCAGAGGCACGGGTAAATTCCCATATTTCTCTACATCCTGACGAGTGGCAATAGCCGTGCGATAAGCAACATTATTTTTCTTTGCCTTGGCTAAATAGATGGCGAGCTGAAAAAGAAAAACATCGCATTCTGGCATTCAAATCTTTGCGCAGGCATCGTAGACCTGATTGGCGAGGAGCAAGGCATTATTGTCTGCTGGTCAGATATCTTCTGAAGCGAAACGAAGCAATCTCCTTGCGATATACAACGGGTCCTCCCCTCCCATGAGCATTCTCTGCACTCGATAACAGGTTGCATCTGGGTCTGAATCACGCATGGATTTATGAATCGCTGAAATGATATTGTAATGCTCTTCACCATCTCTGTCGTAGTACACACTTTTTTGTCCTGCCTGTAAAATATCTTGATCGGTAATGATTCCTTTCTTTCTAAGCATGATGGCTGATTCCAAAATATTTAGGGAATTTCTCAGATCGCCATTTCATAATTTGCTGATGAGGAGGATTTGCTCGTCAGCGATCTGGATATCGGGGTGGTGCTCTATGATGCGAGGAAGATTTCTCTGGATAAAGGAGCATATTTCTTCATCTGATAATTTTTCAAAGACAAACACTCTGCACCTCGAAAGCAAGGCGTTATTGACGGTGAAACTTGGGTTTTCCGTAGTTGCTCCAATCAGAATTACGGTTCATTTTTCCACATACGGAAGTAAGGTATCTTGCTGAGCTTTGTTTCGGCGATGAATTTCGTCCAAAAAGATGATGGTAGTTTTGCCATATTGAAGATTTGTTTTTGCTTGATCGATGATTTTGATGACGTCATCTTTTTTGCTGGTGACGGCCGATAAATAAAAGAAATCTGATTGCATATTCTGCGCAATGATATGGGCAACGGTGGTTTTTCCACATCACGGAGGGCCTCGAAATATCATGGAAGGGATTTTCCCTGATGACAAAAAAATGCTTAAAGGCTTATCTGGTCCTACGATATGAGACTGTCAGACAAATTCCTCTAAGCTCTGTGGGCGCAAAAATGATGACAAGGGTTCGAACATTATTGGGCGTCAGTGGTTAACTTTTGTTTTTGTCATTCCAATTCGAGCTGATCAATTTTGTTTGCGATAGCATCGTCTTGATACAGCCAGAAATTTACTTCACCCACTTCGTCCAATTCAAGGACATCCGGTGACTGGATGATACCCACTCTTTTACCATCCAACGCGATGATATAATTCAGCTTATTATTTTTTCATAAAAAACAATCGATACCGATGCCTCCCATATCGTACTCTCCTGGGTAATCTATAAGGGAATAAGGGAGCTTATCATAACGCATATCATCACCTGGTTCCAAAGCTAAATTGATATATGCTGGATCTGGTTGTGTGAATCAGAATTTGAGTTTTTTGTCGATGAGAAATCAATCTTTGTGAGTTACGTGAATCATGGGACTATATATTAAGAAGTTAAAAAGTTACAATGCTGAAATGTAAATTGTCACTCTGAACGAAGTGAAGAGTATAACTAATGGCAGTGATTGAGTTATATCCTTCGTTGAAACACTCAGGATGACAGAGTTATCCAAAGAAGTTGGGGTTGATGAGGCGGAGAATCACTCCGGATGCTCATAAGAGAGCCATTCCGATGACTACCTTCATAATCATTTTCTTCCCTCCAGCAGCGTTTCCACTGGAAATCATGATGCCTCCGATGACAATTAATACGAATCCGACGATCAAAATCAAACTCATCAGTATCTTGGTCAAACTCCCTACTAATACGGGGAATGCGTTGGCTTCGTTGATTACCGTGGTATTTCCATTGGAAGAAGCAGTGGTTCAGCGTTCTATACAGTTTCAGATAAAGGGGACATTGGTATTTAATTTGATTCCGCAACAGGTTTTGGCGGGGTCGCAGATACATTTATTTCTCGTAGTATCGCACATTTGTTTTCAAGTATTGCACTCAGCATCGCTGGTACAACCGAGAATAGGTGCAGTCGTGGGCTGGGAAGTAGTACAATCTGTCCCCGCTTCGCAGACTTGAGGTAATTGAGTACAGATGCAGCATCTAGTTGGTGTCAAACAACCATAAGATTTGTCGCTTCCTTTTACAGTATCTGTCAAACAAGATTGCACTTGTCCGTTACATACTGTCGGAAGTTGAGAAGGAATTTCACAGGAGTAATAGTGCTTACCCCGAGTTGGATATGCTCAAGCTACAGTTGTTCAAGCTGCCCTACATTTTGCAGGCTCAGAATACAACGCTGATGCGTGGCCAAAAAAGCCTAGAAGGAGGCTGATACAGAGGAATAGTGATATGCTGAAGAAAAGTTTTTTCATGGGGAGAAGGAGAATAAAATGTTGGAAGTTATTTGTCACTCTGAGTCCGCCACGGCGGACGAAGAGTATAACTGAAATAAGTTATATCCTTCGCTGAAATACTCAGGATGACAGGGTTATCCAAAGAAGTTCGGGTTGATTAAGCGGAGAATTACTCCGGATGCTCATAATAAAGCCATTCATATCACTACTCTCATAATCATTTTTCTACCTTCGGCGGCTTTACCTACAGAGATCATAATACCTCAAATCACGATTAATACGAAGCAGACAATCAGGATTACTGAAACTAATATCTTAGTCAGACTTCACATCAACACGGGGAATGCTGTAGCATCGGTCACTTTCGTAGTGTTGCCAGTGGAATCGTCCTGTGAACCCAATTCTATACAGTTACCGATGAAAGGAACATTGGTACTTAGTGAAACTCCACAACAGGTTACGGAAGGATCGCAGACGCATTCGCTATCTACGCAATGAGTTTTGGGATCGTTGGTTTTACATACGGTATCCTCAGCACAATCAGTCCTTACAGATGTCTGTTCTACTCATTTTGAATCTTCTTGTGCAGAAGAAAAATTGCCAGCGAAAAAAGAAATTCACAAAAGGGTTAGGATACAAACGCTGATAATTCTTTTCATGGAAGAAAGGAACAGAATAAATCTTATTTCATGCTTTACGCTTTATGCTTCTTGCTTTGGGCTAAGTAATTCATTTATAATTTCATTTACCATCGCTCCGTCTACCTGGCCTTTGTAATTAGCCATCAACTCTTTCATCAGCGATCCCCTCTGGGTTTTGAGGTCGGTAATATTTAAATCAGTGATAAGTTTTTGAATCAATACTTTGGTATCATCCTCCGACATCGTAGCAGGCAAATAGGATTCTATGATCAGTTTTTTTTGTTTTTCAATTTCGATATCATCCAGTTTCTCAGCCTTTTCCATGAATGAAATGGTTTCGTTGATGGCTTTGATTTCCTTTTTGAGAATGCTCTGGATCTCTGCATCTTCTGGATCTTTTTGGAGTTCAATTTTTTTATTTTTGATTTGAGCGAGGACAAAATTTAAGACTGATTTTTTCACATCATCTCTGTTTTTCATGGCTTCCTTGTAGTCGGTGGTCAATTTGTCTAATAACATAATTTAGAAAATTAAAAGATTAAAAGGTTTTGAAGATTAAAGCAATTGCTCAGGAAGGGACTCGAACCCTCAAGCCGCAAGGCATACGAACCTCAATCGTACATGTATACCAAATTCCATCACCTGAGCATAAATTTATTACTACCTTTTTGAATTACTGGGCCACGGAGTCCTCCGTGGCGAACCCTTCTAATTCGCTTAAACGAGCATACGAACCTCAATTTTACCCCGCTCTGCGGGACGTACATGCCCCGCAAAGCGGGGTAAATATACCATTTTTACCCGCCACCTCTTGGCGGGCCATCACCTGAGCATAAATTTTATTGTCCTACAATCACTTTTGCAGGGAGGAGAACTTTTTTCTGTCCATCGTGTTCGTACAGAAAACCTTTTTCAAATTCTTGGATTATTTTTCATTTTAATTTTTCATCTTGGACGGGTTGGACATTTACTGGCTCGTGTAAGAAGGAATCTGGAGTCAATCATAGTGCATCAATAGCGTGGATATGCATATGTTCAAGCGTCTTGATAAACTTTTCGTAAATCATTTTCACTCCCTTGGTTAAGGGATCATCTTGGTGTTCTTGTGTAATATTTTCTAATGATTTTCTCAGATCTTCTATGAAAGGCAAAAACTTTTTCACTATCTTCAGAAGTGATTCTAGTTCATTTTCTTTTTCATTTTTTTTCATCTGATCCTGAAATCTTTCAAAATCAAATTTTAATGTAACATAGTCATATTGTACTCTCTTGGCTATCTCCTCTACTTCTTTTTTTTCTTTTTCTAACTGGAGAATCTTCGCCTGTAATTCTAAATATTTTTTGTCGTGCTGAGATTTTTTCGCTTCTTCAAGTTTGGCTTGAAGCTCGTCATCTTGGATATGTTCGTCTTTTTTGGACATGAGGAGGGGGAATTATGAAGATTAAAAGATTATGAAGATTAGTAATATTATGAAGATTAATTTTAGAAATATTTTAATTTTTTAATTTTATTATTTCTTACATCGTTATCTGATTGTAATACTCAGCGAT
>CAYUVZ010000022.1:0-1579 GCA_964448265.1 uncultured Candidatus Peribacteria bacterium
TAGCATCCCTATTATACTCAAAATTTTCTACAATCAAGCCTTTTTTTTAAAAAAGAGGATTATCCTCTTCTCTATTTTTCTAGATTCCCGTAAGCTTTAACACACATTTACTCCTACGGTTTTTTCTAATTCGTCTACCATAATGCTTGCGTATGATCATCATGGCAAAGTAAAATTGAGCAGGATATCGTCGTCTTGGACATGTACATGTACATTTTGTGGGAATACCCACAGCGGTCTTCTAATTCAGAATATTTTATATGTTTTACAGAGTTTTAGGCTTCTCTCAGAGATTCAGTTTTTCTCGAGTAGGCCTTGTTCTTTGTTTCCTGCACAGCTATTTTTGGGGGCTAAGAGGAGGTTGTATCATGGGATAGGTCAAGTAATCATCATGGTATCTTCATCGAGTGGAATCTCTCATTTGGTAGCAGTTGGATAACGAAAAAACTGATCATTTTTCTTCGTATCATCAAAGAGTTTTACGGTTTTTGTTGCTGCTTGATAGATGCCGAACTGATTTTTTTTGGAATTTTTTGTGTCTATGACGATATCTCCATCCAAGATTTCTAATCATTTTTTGGTCCTGGAATGGATATATTCATTGAATATCTTGCTTGCGTATGCCTGTATCTTGAACACCATCTCTTTTCTGTCTCTGATATTTCATTTTCATTGGAGGATATCACTCCCCTGTTTGGGATTTATTCAGCTGATGCCAAATCTTTGGTTTCAAAATAAGTTTGGGAATCCTTTTTTGAATAAACTCAAAATCTTTTTATTTGAAATATCTTTTTCTTTGACACTGAGTTTCTTGTTCGCTCTCAGCTTGATATAAAAGCTATTTTTTATGGGTATGGTCATGCCTATCGGATCTGTATGCCGGGCCGTTTTCAATACCATGGCCACTTCTCATATCGTTTCGGTAAATACCCTTTCTCATCCTAATTTTTTTAGAGCACTTTTGTAGATGCATATCCATTGTCTGGTGATGGCTTTTTTGTCTTTGAGACCTGCTATTCAAAGCGCCAATCTCGGGATATTGCAGGTAGAACAGATGTGATTGACTACATCCATAGTATTCAGATTTCTTTTTTCAAAGAATACAAAAAATACGTCTCCATGTCCAGCTAAGGCAAAAGGCAACTCCTCTGTGACGATAAAATCCTGTGATTTTTGTTTCAATGAAAATAATCTGTCATCCATGTTCAATCCTTTCAATCGATAAAATTACTATTTCATGACAGATTTTTTATAGATATTCGTGTCATAGATACAAGAACTTTTTGATGAAAAATCACTAGCTATTACCTAGGATTTCCTTATGGTTGTATTTGTATCAAGAATATGGTGCAAAGATTTTTATTTACTTAACGTGGAAATATCATGACAGACGAAACAACAATGCCAGAAGAAGTGATTTCTGAAGAGGTTACTCCTGAAGTTAAAGCTGAAGGAACTGAAGAAGTTAAAGCTGAAGCAACTGAAGAAGTTAAAGCTGAAGCAACTGATGAAGTAGCTCCAGAATAGTCTATTCTGACAATAAAAAAGATTACTCTTTAGGGAGTAATTTTTGTTTTAT
>CAYUVZ010000022.1:1679-11869 GCA_964448265.1 uncultured Candidatus Peribacteria bacterium
TTTATGTTCTAATTCTTCGATTCTTCTGTCATCAAATCGTAAAACGATAAGTCCTATCACGATGCAGATTGTATAGCTAACTATGGGATGATGCGGGAAAAGATATTTGTCCAATAGCCCTCGCATTCCTCTTCGGATCATAATGACAGCAAAAGCAGTAATCAAGATATTGATGTTTGTTTTTTCTTTTCTGTATGTCGCTGCTCGATTTCGGGCTTTTTTGAGGTGTCTGTGTGCCATTTAAGAGGGGTTAGGGGTTTAAAAGGTGCAAAGGTACAAAAGGTATATATGAACCACTATGTAATTATAGCCAGATTTGCAAAAAAAGCAAAATTTGGTATAATTATATTGATTAGAAGATTAAAAAATTAGAAGATTAAAAGATTGTTTTTAGGGATATTATAGACCATCAGGATGCAATTAGCCAGTGTAAAGATTTCAAATGTATTAAGTTTCCCCTATCAGCCTGATTTGAGTAAAATCGAAGGTATCAAATTTTATGATAAAAAAGAAAAACAGAATAATGTGAATGTCCTTATCGGTCCAAACGGGGCTGGTAAAAGCTGATTTCTTTCCATATTGCGTCAGATATTTAAGATCGGAATAGCGCAAAATTATGAATATCACAAACACTTCATCTGAAATCAGGTGAATATGCAGAAAGTGATTACTTCCAAAAACATCCCCCTCTCTTGATTGCGTAAACATTTCGCTTATCCAGAACAGGATGCTCAGGCACTTGTACAGTTTGTCTTCACGGAACATGATTATGAAAATTTTGCCTTGATTGCGAAAAATACCAAGCTTTTTAATGCTTTGATCAAGAAATATAGTACCTTAAAATTTCAGTTTCCCGAACTGCCTTTGGGGCAGATTTCTAATCTCTCAAGCGATTTAACACTTCCATTTACCTTTGATTTTTTCAAACATAAGATTCGTATCGATGATAGCAAATTGTCCCAGGAACAAAAGTTTGTGGTGTCGTGTTTGCAAAACGTCGGATTGGTTCAGATTTGTATCAGTATTTTCAATGATATTGAAAGGAAGAAGTCTCAGGAGGCTTTGCATGATCTTAAACACACGGTAGCTATGATTGGGATGGAGAGAAGCCTCGTTACTATCTCTAATAGTGTCTCTGTGCATGAAAGAGGAAGCTTCGTAGGGTTGGATTTATGTGCCAAAAAGATTTGGAATATTATCACGCAACATGAAAGCGTAAATATTGATAAGAACTTCATGATCACTTATCCAAAAATTTTACAAAAATCTGAATTTTACCAGAGTTTGGTCGAGATTATTTTGAAATATCTGAATAAAACGTTGAGTATCGAATTGGTGGATCACCAATTGATTTTCCATCTTGTGGATGCCGCAGGTCAGCATTATACTTTTGGAGAATTGAGTGATGGAGAGCAATCCCTATTAGTCATGATCTTCACCATGTATGGCTATGACCTTCATCATGGATTAGTCTTTGTCGATGAACCGGAGATCCATTTTCATCCTCAGATGCAGAGAAGTTTTGCGAGAATGATAGAAAAAATTAGTCAGAATATCTGAACTCAATTTGTCCTCTCTACCTACTCTCCCCTGTTTATCAATGAATCGAACATTTGAAATGTATACAGATTTGCAAAAATCAATGGTGAAACGAAAATCAAAAATCCTTTCATTTCTTTGTCTGCTGATGAAGCGAGCCTGGTCCATCTTTTGAAATTTGAAAATATGTCCAAGATATTCTTCGTGAATAAAATTATTATGGTTGAGTGAGAAACTGATGCATATTTCTTTGAATATTATCTCAAATATCTTCATACCTTGCCAGCATGGAAGGGGAAAATAACTGATTATGAAATCATCAATATCAGTGGGAAGTGAAGCTATAAATTGTGGAATAAATTTTTGACAAGATTCGGATTACAAACTTCTTTCATCGGTGATCGAGATAATATCGTGGATTATGGATTACTGACACAAAATGATTTAAGTTCTTATTACAAACAATCTAAGACCTATGTGCATAAAGCGAAGAATAAAAAACAGATGTACGATCACTACAACAGATTGGTCGAGACTATCAGAAATATGTATCCTTCAAAATATACCTATGTCTTGGATGGCATAAAAAAATTGTATGGTGATCATGTCTTTATCTTGCAAAAAGGAGACATCGAAACCTATTTGGGTATCAGAGAAAAAGGGTTACAGAATACAGTAAAATTCTGTCATTATGAATTTAAACAGTGGTTGGCGAACAAAAATTTTGATGCTGTGAGAAGAGAATTTGAAATTATATTTAGCAATATTTTTAGATAGTATACCCGATTGTAGTAGGTGCGTAGATGTTGTAAAGCACTATCACTCCTGCTACTCCGACCAAACAAATCAGTAAAAATAGTATGATAAATATTCGATTTTTTCTTTTTTCCAATCTGATTCTCTCATCTAGCATAGAGAGTTTTTTTTCTGTGTCTGTCTCTTTTTTGCTTTCATATAAGGTAGTGATTTTTTTGAAATTATTTTCTAACTCCTGAAGTTTGTTTTGAAGGTTCATAATCAGCGTATTCTTCTCTGTAATGATGGTGTCTTTGATAGATTCTTTCTCTCTCATATTTTTGTACATGATAGCAATCTGCTTAAATTTTTGTTCGATGTCTTGCAGTCTTTGCTGTAGAGAAAGGATGAAATTATTTTTTTCTTGGATGACATTATCTTTTGCTTTGTTGGTTTCAGCTTCTAGCATGAGTGTTTTGATCCTACTCTCCAACTCTTGCAATCTCTTTTGAAGACTGGCAATATTGCTGTTTTTCTCACTGATAATCTGATCTTTTTCTATGATAAGTCTGTTTTTTTGGACGATAAGCGCGTTTTTTTCATGAAGAGTCTCATCATCTGTGGCAATATTTTTGATCTTATTCTCCATCTCTTTCATCCTCTGCCATAAGGTGAAGATAGCTTTGTTCTTTTCTTCTATAGTTCTATTCTTCTCTTCGATGATGCTGTCTTTCTCTTTGTACATGACAAAAAATTTCCCGATATTCTCATTATTTGCTACACTTGGAATGGGTTCTGGCTGAGATTTAACCTGTGGTTTTGGTGATTCTAATTCTTGAATCTGTTCGTAAAATTGTGAGATTTCTTTTTCAATCTGAGAAATCTGGTCCAACTGGTAGATGTCAGGGCTTTCATCGATACTTTCTTTGAGATTCATAATATCGTCCTGGATGTCTTTCATGACTTTGCTTACATCCCCATCTTTGTCATAGTTATCATAGATAGTACCTATATGATTGATCCTTTCCAATAGTGGTTTTTTGATATCATTTAAGGTATGGATAAATCTTACCCTCTCTATAAGGTTTTTGATAAAATAGAAAATGATTACCGAAATTGGCAAAACAAGTATAGCGATGATAATGTATATCTGATATCTTATCAGGCTTTGAAGCATATCTTGGATATAATATACTAAAGATACACTCTATTGATAATTATTCTATATAAGAAGTCAAGACTAATTTATGACAAATGTTGTTAATACCAAGTTAAACAAAAAATGCCATTTGGGGCCTTTGTTCTCCCGAAATGACATTGTTGCAATAATTGAATCTTTCTAGTTGATCACTCCTCCTTTGAAAATGAAAAGACCAGCTACGACGATGAATATCAGTGATAATCCGATGAAAATCAGATTTTTTAATTTTTCATTTTTGATGGCATTTCTGAGTTGTCCTATTTTTTCCTCTAATTTTTGCTTTTCTACGAGAGCTTCTTGCTTTTCTTTGTTGTAGTCAGGTAATGCAATCATGTGCTGAATCTTGGTTTCGAGCTCTGAAACTCTTTGTTGGAGAACAAAGATCACCTTGTTTTTTTCTTCCACCATCTTGTCTTTCTCTTTGAAAATCAAGAAAAACTTTTCCACTTTTTGGTCGATAGACGCCTCTAATCCTCATTTGTCGGATATGTGAGTGTGGTGTTGTGGCGCTTGAGTTTGGTGTTGTGGCGCTTGATTTACAATCTCTGTGTTTAATTCTTGGTGAAGTGAGGCAAAGTCTTCCTTGAGCTCGAGGACTTCTTCTTTGGCAAGGAGCACTTTGTTTGCTATCTTTTTGTAAGATAGTTTTCCACTCTTGATATATCTGTCGATGGTCCTTGTAGATATATTTAAAGCTGTAGATGCTGTTTCTCTGGTTACATTGTACGTCTTAGTCATTGTTTTGATTAAAAGATTAAAAGATTAATGGGTTGTTAGCAAAATTGTCTTATTTGGACTCCAATCATTTCATTTGTACTTATGTTTTTGTTTATATGAGTTTCTTGATGGCAAAGTATGTGATGGTGAGTACGAGTGAGAGAACGCAGACCTGTACTATGGTCCCTAGCTGTATGGTAATGCCTACATCTAGATAATTTATTACCTGCTCGAAGACATAGAGCATCAGAATATTAATAATAAGAGATGAGATGCCTAGGGTGAGATATTTGACGGGAAGTGTCAGAATGTTGAGGATTCTTTTCAACACCGCATTGAAAAACCGGAAGATAAGTCACAGGATGCCAAATATCACTATCGTGTCTTTGTATTCTGATTGTATAACCAATCATAATTCGGGGATGTGGTTTACTACAACATAGAAGATAAGCCCATTGATGATGACATTGACAAGGAATTGTTTGATCGGTTTCATATATTGAGAACTGATGTAAAACATCAAGACTATGTGGCAGTATAGGAATCCCTTTATCGATTTCAAGACATTTTTTGTAGAGATATGGACATAGGGGTTTGTTCTAGAATGCACTTCATATAGCTCTTTTTAACATAATTTTATCATTTTTGTCAAAAACTTGTCAATTCCTGTCTCCTTAGTCGTCTATAAGGTCTGAGAATTCGTCCTTCTTACCGTCTTTTGTATAGGTATGGATGCCATTTCTGACGGCTAAGATAGCTATAACTGCGGCTCTTTTTCTTTTGGGAGAGACTTCAAATCATTTTTTTACCATAGTTTCATAGTTCCATGTCAAAATATCCTGAATTTTGGTTCAAATAATGAATTCTGACAAAAAACTGGCGGCTGCTGTGGTGATGGTGGAACAATTCCCGTCGAAGCTATATTCTTTGATTTTATTTTTTTCGATAACAAGATATACAGTAATATCATCTCAGCAGATGAAATTACCTTCGTGGTGTTTGGCTGTATATGTTTGGAGTGGAAAATTTTGAAGTGGGTGTTTGGCATATTCTTGGACGATAAGGCTTTGTTCTTCGCTCATGGTAAGGGGGTTAGAAATCTAATCTATATCGGAGGTGTTGGATAAGTTGTCTAATCAAAAGGATGATTCTATTGCTCAGTTCTACAAATCCTTTGATAGCGATAATCTCAAATTGTTCTATCTGATCAGCGACATTGTTCATAGCAATGAGGAATTTATTGGAATTGACCTCAAGGATGATATCGAAATTATTTTGTCCTAGCTCAGTGAATGTGGCTTTGATGTTGTCCAACAAGACAGTTTTTTGAGAAATGCTTGTGGGATTGAGCAGGAGCAATTGGTTCATAGTCAGATTTTTTGTAGTATAAAAAATAACGGTGTCTAGGTAATAAATTTTTGTGGGGGGAATGCAATAGAAAAGTCACCTAAATTTTTGTGGAAAAATCGACTTGATTTCTTGGTAAAAAACATTAGATTTTTTTTACCGATTTTACTGGTAGCCATAGGACAATGAAAAACAAAAGTTTTGACATCGTGGTTAAGAAATTGATGAAACTCAAATGAAAATTGGTTGACATCAAAAAAATTGTTGGTATACTGAGCAACATACAGGATGATAAATTCACTATACAAAAAGCGTATAAGATGATTTATTACCTGAAGAACAGATGATATCTTGAGAATATCAAGAAGAATGTTTTTTTTGTAAAAGAAGCTGAAGCAAAAATTTCTAAAGAATATATTGTAGATACCTTTTATTGGCCATTGGTCAGAAAGCACTGTCGCGAATTCCTCTCCTCTGCTCGATATATCTGATGAATCAAAGCACTAGAGCTTAATGTTTCTTCATACGATGCTCCTGATGAATTATTGATCGTCAATCAGCATAAGCAATCTACCGAAGTCATTATGTTTGATAAACAGATCGTCTTCAAGACCTATTCCAAGGCTACGGAGAGATGAAATCTTTTCTGATTTTTTATGAAATTGACGAAAAAAGTTGCCGTCCATAATATTCAATTTCCCGTTGCCTGTCTGGAATTGGCTATATTAGAAAGTTTGTATAATCCTTCTTTAGTCTCCCAGGGTTATGTGAATGAATTAGTAAAGAAGGTCCTCAGAAAGCAGTGGAAAACCTTGGATTTTACTATCCGAGCAAATATTTTGAAAAAAAATAAGCATCATGCCAGTATCAATAGATTGCATGTGCTTGCCAAGACTTTGGATCAGGAGTTAGCTGATAAGATTAAGGCGATTATCAAGAAATACGGGTACTTTATTAATTAATGTAATAAGTAATTGAGTTATATCCTTCCCCCGAAATTCGTCGGGGTCAGGATGACATTAAAGTTTTCTATTCCATTTCTAGTTCAATCAGTTTGTTGAGTTCTCCAGCGTATTCTAGGGGCATCTTTTTTACAACGGAAGAAAAGAATCCGTTGACGATCATGGTCATAGCTTTGGGTTTATCAATACCACGCGACATGAGATAAAAAAGCTGACCTTCATCTATCTGTCCTGCTGATGCTTCGTGGGCAATCGTGCTGTTGTCGTTTTGACAATCAATAAGCGGTATGGTATTTGAAACAGATTTATCATCGAGTAATAGAGCATCGCATTGTGTATGATTGACTGCGTATGAAGCATTCTTTCCTATTTTGACAATGCCACGGTAGGTAGAAATTCATCCTTGTTTAGAGATAGATTTACTGATAATATGTGAACTTGTTCTTTTTCCGATATGAATAACTTTGCACCCTGTATCTTGATTTTGATCTTTGCCTGCTACGGCTATTCATAGCATGTCGGTTTTGCTGTCATCTCATTTTAATATAGAACAAGGATAGAGCATGGTGGTGGCTGAACCAAGGTTCCCGTTGACTCGTTCCATGTACGCGTTGTCTTCCAGGAGTGCTCTCTTAGTATTCAGATTATACGTGTTTGTGGACCAGTTTTCTACTGAAGAATATTTCATCTTTGCATTTTTCCCGACATAGATTTCTACAAGTCCTGCATGGAGAGAAGCTTTGTCATATTTAGGCGCTGAGCATCATTCAATATAACTGGCTTGTGAATTATCTTCTAGGATAATTAGCGTATGTTCAAATTGTCAGCCTGCGTAGGTATTCATACGAAAATAGGACTGCAAAGGTTCGTCAAATTGCACTCATTTGGGGATGTAGATAAAAGTCCCTCCACTCCATACTGCTCCGTGTAAGGCGGCAAATGCGTGATCTGTCGGTGGGACTAATTTCATAAAATGTTTTTTGACTAGTGCTTCATGCGTGTGCAGTGCTTGCGGTAGGTCTTCGAAAATTACTCATTTCGCCTGCCATTGCTCTTTGATATGATGATAGATATTTAATGAATCGTACTGCCCCCCTGCCCCGGCTAAATATTTTCTTTCTGCGTCAGGGATGCCGAGTTTTTCAAATTTTTTTTTGATATCTGAGGGGACATCTTTCCAATCATTGACGTATGATTGACTGGTATCTTTGGGTTTTGCGTAATAGACAATATCATTGAGATGTAATTTGGATAGGTCTGGTCATCGTGAAGGGAGCTGAAGTTTTTTGAAAATTTTAAAAGATTTTAATCTGAAATCCAACATTCGTTTGGGTTCTTTTTGTTCGTGAGAAATCCTTTTCACGGTTTGCTCGCTGAGTCCTTTGAGAAAAACGGAATATTTGATATTATCGGAAGATTGTAAGACTGATTTGAGGGACATTCTTAATGTAGAATGTAAAAATGTTTAATTATGTCACTCTGACCCCGACGAATTTCGGGGGAAGAGTATAACTGTTGTAAGTAATTGAGTTATATCCTTCGTCCGAAAAGTCGGACTCAGGATGACAAGTAATTATCTAGTGAATCAGGATTTTTTTATTTTAGCGATAAGTCTTTTGTCGCCTTTGATTTGGATGGTTCATTTGTCAAATACATATACTTCATCGACGGGGATATGATCTAGAATTTTAAATAAATGCGTGATGATAATCAGACTATTTTTTTTGGTATTTATGGTTTTTAATATCTTCATAATAGTCTTGAATGCGTCGACATCCAATCAGCTTTCTATCTCATCTAGAAAGATGTAGGTAGGCTGGAGAAGCTTGAGTTGGAGAATCTCTATCTTTCTTCTCTCTCCTCAGCTAAATCCTACATTGATATCTCTTCGCAGAAATTCTCTATCAATACGGAAAGAAACGAGCAAGGGATCAATGATATTTTTGAATTGTAAAAATGAAGTGCTTGTACCATTTTTTGCATCATATAGAGATTTGAGAAATTCAAAAACTTTGATTCATTGAATCTCAGGAATGTGTTGGAATGCAAGGAATATTCAAAGTTTTGCTCTCTGGTGAGGGGTGTAGGTATTGATGGATTTTTTGTCTACAAGTATCGTTCATGCAGTGATTTTGTACTTAGGATGCCCCATAATGGCCAGTGCTAGAGAAGATTTTCCAGAGCCGTTGGGACCCAAAATGCTGTAATTTTTCCCAGGGACGAAATTGAGATTGATATCTTTGAGAATCTGTTTTCACTGGATGGAGATGGAGAGGGATTTGGCTGATAACATGAGATGATTAAAAAATTAAAAGATTATGAAGATTAAAAGATTAGTCGTTTATTTTAGTGAAGTCGGCGGGATTGCCGTAAAATTGGTTGAACATTTGATCAATATAGCTTTGAGGAGTATAGTCTCATGAACCTTTGATTTCAAGGGTTTTATTTATCCATTGGATATTGATATTTTTGATTTCTTGCAGGATTTTTTTCTCATTTTGGTCGAAAAATTCCTGATATTTTTTTTGATTGGGTGTGGGTATGGTTGCTGGTTTCGCCTGTTTGTCGTCAGGGAAATTGTTCGCTAAATTTTGAATGTCTTGGTCTATCTCCTCATTAATCTGAGAGTCATCTTTGGCTTGATCACACAGAAATGCGATTTCTTGTGAGCTTTGATCTTTTAGGGTTTCAATAGTGTTTTCATGATTTTGCTGATAGGTCTGTAATGCTTTTTGTCCTGCAATAATCTCATCGAAATCTGTGTCATAAGGATTGTCTGTGCAGGTCTGTGGATCTTGAATTTTCTTTTTGAAGTCTGAATTATAACTTTCTTTGTGTCTGATGAGTGTGGTTTGCAGTGAGGTCATTTGACGTTGGCTAGTCGTCGCGATATTTTGTAATTTGTCCGCACATCAAGCAGGTAAATTCGTCGTTTGAATCAGATTATTTTCATTATTTAACAGCTCTTGGATATTAGGAATCTGTCCACTGATAATGGTGTCCAGCGTGTTGATAATGGATTGTCCCATACCATAGCAAGTTTTGATCCCTATGATCGTAGAAAGTGTCTGAGTTGTTTCCAGATTTTTTTGGATATATGGATTGAGCGTATTTGAAAGTTGGAGTTGTTGGGCTTTGGTGAAATTTTGCTGAGCCTGAGTGATGAGTATTTGTGCATTTTGTAATCAGGTGACGGTTTTTTGTAATGCGTCTTGGTAGGCAATGAGTGTCTGCAGGGTTCAGCGATTGTAATAGTCTTGGCTTTTTTGTCCAGTAATGAGAAGTAATGCCTTTTCGTATTGATATTGTTGGACAGCTGAGGATGCTTTGAGGAGGTTTTGAAGATTAGGATTATTTTCTAGATCAAAGGCTTTGGACTGATAAGATAAACTGATCAAAAAAATAACTGCAAAAATGAGTCACAGAGCGGGAAAAAAAAGGCTGGATATTTTTTTGTTATGCATAAAAAATTATTATCAAGGTAAGGCCCTTGCTAGAGGTATAGTAATCTTGGGGGATAGTTCAAGAAGAAGGGGAAAGATCTCTGGTTTGAGGATAACAAATCCCCCGCCCCGGTGAATTACCGGGGCACCCCCTTTGACAAGGGGGTAATAGGCTGAAAAGTTTTAAGAAAATCGGAAATTTAGAAATTGTATCTATTCAGAACTTGGTTGATTTCGTTGAGTTGA
>CAYUVZ010000023.1:0-11718 GCA_964448265.1 uncultured Candidatus Peribacteria bacterium
TTATATAAGATAGGGTTAGTATACGCCAGCCTTCTCGTCCATAAATTACAAAATCCCATACTCATTTTACCAGTCCAAAGACTTACGAGGCTAGAAATCTTAAAATATTCTTCAGCATCTATTACGACATCATATTTTTTAAAAGCAGAAATCATTTTTAATACTCATTGCCGAGAAAAAAGGTTATATATATGAGAAAAATATCATTGATATTTAAATACTTCCTGGTTTCTTATACTTGCCAGGAGATCATACTGAACTTTATCCCCATAATGATTTCTAAGCTGTTTAATCATAGGGAAGGTAAGCAGACTACTCCCCAAGGCCCAGAGACGAATGACAAGGATTTTTTTAGGTTTTTTTTTGATGAGGGTAGTATTTTGAAATGAGAGATATTTCAATCGAAAAAGTATTAAGATTAGGAATCAAACCACATATTTATCTATTTTTTTCAATAAAGAGATATTCATCTACCAACTGACCAGAAATGCGATAAAAATCTATTAATATATTGTATATCCTGTATGCAAATAATTTTTGACATAATCTGCTACTCATGCTTCCAAAGAATATAACTGATCTTTGTATCATATTTTTCTTAACTTTTCCATTTCGGCCTGAGTGAAGTATTGATACTTATTCTTCAAAGAATCTGGCATATCTTTGTAGAAGATTTCCGGCTGAAGTCATAATGCTTTAAATGTTGCCATAGCTAAATCATTGAAGCTTCTTGCCTCGCCAGTACCTAAATTATAAATTCAGTTCTTGTCTGAATGTTGGATAAAAAAATCTATGATTTTTACAATATCTTTGACATAAATAAAGTCTCTTTTTTGCTCTCCATCATCATATCATTTTTTATAAGATTTGAAGAGTCATATCTTTCATTCGGAGACGATCTGATTAAACCCATGATAAATTACTGATGCCATTTTACCTTTGTGATATTCATTGGGTCCATAGACATTAAAAAATTTCATTCCAACTACTTGTGACGGACAAGACTTAAAATGGTTAGTAGCAGTTATTACCCATTGATCAAAAAGATACTTACTATAACCATACATATTCAATGGTTGTAAATTAAAATTATCGTCAGAATAGCCAAGAGACCCATCACCATACGTAGCTGCTGAGGAAGCATAAATAAATCTAGCTCCTATAAACATACACTGAGCAAACAAGATCATACTGTACTTAGTATTATTTTGCATCAGATAATTAGCATCCAATTGAGTAGTATCACTGCATGCTCCAAGATGAATGACGATGTCATCTTTGGTAATATATCACTCTTTTTCTACTAGTTTCAAAAAATCAGTCTTATCAAAATATTCTTTAAATTGTTTATTCACGAGATTTTTCCGTTTGTCTGTATCATTCAAATGATCAACTATCACGATATCTGTGATTCCTTTCTCATTCAAATATCAAACAACCGCACTACCAATAAATCCAGCTCATCCAGTAACGATATACGACATGCTCTCATAGATGATATAAATAAAGCTTTTATTTAAAAGAATTAAGGTTCTAATTCCTCCTGGGCGACAGTAGCTGTGCCTCTTTTGCCCACAACGATTCCAGACGCCTTATTTGCCTTTTCGACAGCATTTTTAAGGGAATATCACTTATTCAAATATACAGCCAATGTAGCCAAAAAAGTATCTCCAGCACCTGTAACATCACTCACCTCTTGTGCAAATGTAGGAGTATGATACATTTCTCACTCCTTGGTAAACACAGAAGCTCAGCATTCAGATCTTGTTACAATCAGATTCGTATTATATTCTTGAGAAAAAAACTTCCCATATTTTTCTATAGTTTTGGTGTCATTCTTTTTCAAATCGGCGATTCCTATTATTTTTCAAAACTCTGTTACGTTTGGTTTGATAAGATCTGCTCACTTAAAATAAGTGATATGATTTGGTTTAGTATCTACAAAAAGTTGCCCTACATATTTTTTCACCTCATCAATAATATGCTGAGTGATTATTCACTTATTATAATCTGAAACGACTAAAATTGTTGGTTGTATTTTTTGGATCTGATTAATAATTTCTTGTTCGGTTTTTTGTCACAAAACATATTCTTTTTCACGATCCACCCTAACAAGCTGCTGTCACGACGAGGTAATTCTTTGTTTAACAATAGTATCATATTCGTTGAATATCCCCATGAGATCAATAGCATGCAATGTACAGAGTTCTTGTATTTTACGTCCATTATAATCTCTACCCAATATTCATATCAGGCTAACTTCTGATCCCTGTGAAGCGATATTCGCTGCCACATTCGCTGCTCAACCAAGCTTATACTGTTCATCCGTCACAGTAACGATTGGAACCGGAGCTTCTGGACTAATTCTTTCTACAATACCATTGGTAAATTGATCGAGAATAATATCTCACAAGACCACTATTCCTGAGTTTTTTCCCTTCATTTTCATTAATACAAAAGTTAAATCTTAATGATAATAATATACATATCCTAGGGATAAAGTCAAGTCTTAAGGTTTTTTTTAAACCTCCATTTAAAAAGGGTCCGTAGAGCTTTAATCCCATCCTTCCAATTAATTTTCTTCCCCTCATCAAAACTTCTCGCATGATAATGAATCGGCACCTCCCTATATACAAATCCTTTTCTCAAAAGCAACATCGTTACTGCTGGCTCCCATTCAAAACCATTTTCTTTGGGTAACAAAAGATAGGATTTAAGCTTTTTATCAAACATTTTGTAACAGGTAGGCTCATCCGTTATTTTTTTCAATGAAAGAATGCTAGTACACCAAGAGACTAATAATCCTCACCACAAAAATGACTGAGAGGAGTAATTATTCCCAAATTTTTTCATTCCCAAAGTCCTAGAACCATAGACAAAATCTGCTTTCTGAGCTTCGAAAACCTGAAGCATAGGCAGATAATCTTTTTCTGGGAAATATTCCATATCCGCATCTTGGACGATCATTAGATCGCCATCAGCATGTTTAAATCATTCCTTCAGAGAAAACCCCTTTCCTGAATTCTTTTTATTTTGGACATATTTAATATCGAGATTAGAGTGCTGAGCAATCAGATGATGGATAATAGCATCGGACTTATCCCTACTCCCATCATTGACTAAAACAAGTTGCTTGGTATATCAAAGAGAAGAAAGATCAACATGGATGACTTTTTCAACCAGTTCCTCAAGCGTAGCTTCTTCATTGTATACGGGAATAATAATAGAGAGCTTTTTCATATTATTTCTTGAAATTAAAATAATAATTGGAGATATAATTTCGGACGAAAGCCAATCATTTGGCAATAATAGCTACAAACATATAGTAGAATCCGAGTTGATCTACACCAAGCCACAGCATCAGCATATAGATGCCTTGTCAGATAAGCTGGAACAAAAGGAAAAGTCCTCACTGAAGAATATGCTTTTTAGAATAACTTCTAAATGTTATATATTTTTGGAACCAATATCCAAAAGAAAAAGCAAAAATAAATGATAATATAGCAGAATACAAATAATAAATATGAAAAATATCTGTAAATACTCGCAAAAGAGAAATATCCAAAAGTGCAGCTAATCATCAACCCAATGAATATCTTATAAACTTATATTGGAATAATTTCTTTATGATTTTCATCATGCTATTTTTTAACTAAAACAAAATTATTCATTTTAAACTCGAAATAGTGATGGTGAATATTTTTCTTTTCAAATCAAGCCATTTGTAAATATCTAATAAGTTTGTCTCTCGTATAATATTGTTTATGATCACGTATTTCTAAGGCATCAATAAGTCTAAACTTAGCCAAGCATTCCAATACTGGTTGGGACCATATACTAGGAGCTGTAAGCACAAGGCATCATCATTTTTTTAGATTTTCATATACTTGCCTGAGAAAATTTTGAGGGTTATCTAAATGCTCCAAAACGGCACTACAAAGGACAAGATCAGGGGCCTCTGGCAAAGAAAAATCTTTATTTAAATCAGACTCATACGTCAATATTCATTCTCTGTGTAATACAAAAGAATTGAGCTTGATATCAAATGCTATTAATTTTCTAGGGGAAAATTTACTTTTTATATAATTGAGAAATACAGCATTATAGCCACAACCAGCATCCACTACTATCTTATCATCAAAGTCGCAATATTTTTTAAATTGATGGATTCTACAACGATAAATGACTTTATCCAAGAAAGAAAGTTTCTGAATTCCAAACGACTCTTTTCTATTCATCACGATGATTATACAGTAAAATACCAGAAAATGACAAGAGGATTACAAAACTCATAGTAAAAACCCTATTTACTGTAGTCTGATTCATAACTCGGAGATAATTCTCTGTCAACAAAAAGACAAGGATAAAAATAATTAAGATAGCAAATCAAGACAAAAGAAGGAAATATTTATTAAAATTCTTTTTCTGACTATAAAGATACCATACCAAGAGGAAAAAAATAATTAGTATTACATTATAATTATCCATTTTCATAAATATTGATGGGAATACTGAAAAGATTTCCCGATGGACTGTTTGAGAGATTCAAACTCATCAAGTAGGAGCTACAGGGTTAAATCAAAGTTTATTTATAGATCTTACTATCAAAAACGGCAATAAGAAAAAAACAAAATAGAAAAACGAAGTATAAAGAGCAGATTTGTTTTTCATAAATCACAATAAAAAATCTTTAAATTGTTTTGACAGTAACAAGATAGCAACGAAACTGATAACTATTCAGGCAAAATATCATAATAATCCATCATTTTTAATATTAGACAATATAAATCCAAGTAGCAATGCTAATGTAATAAAATCATAATCCCTTTCCTCCAAAAATTTCCAAAACGCCCAGATAGTTAATACTGAATATGTAGCACATGCTAGTTCCATATATCACTCAATAGCATGGAAATATATAAGTGGTAAGGCACATACAAGGCCGACAGGTAAAATGGAATAGAATATATTTTTTGTCTTATCAAAGGTAATTTTGAAGATAAAAATCAACAGGCCAAAGAAAACTAACCATTGCCAGATATTGATATAGATATCATTAATCCCCATCGCAAAATGGCTTGTTATTACTTTATATACAGGAATATAGACAGGATAGGATGAAGATCCCTTTCAAAGTATTTCTCTCCTATTTCAAAACATTTTCATCCCACCATTATGATAAATATTGATCGCAGGACCATTCCAGTTCCCAAAACTATCATCAGCATAGGTAGGGAAACTTGTAGTATGAATAAATGTAGTCACCAAAAAGACGATTCCAAATATTCAACAAATCAAGGTAAACACCTTTTCAATCTTTGAAAGCTGGAAAAATGAATGACGCATCTCAGGAAAAATATTTTTTATTTTCAACGTCATCAAGTAGTCTTTGATGGCTATTTTCCTGATGAGAATCTTGAGAATAAAAATAGCTAGGAGCAGTCACAGGATCAAGAAATACTCTCATACCCCTATGCCAAAATGGATAAATTGCAAATTAAAGAGGCTAAAGGCCACTACTCCGACTCATACAAATCGCCCCAAAAGATACAACAGCGTTCATTGGATTTTCTTTCCAAAAAAGATTCGCAGAAAAATAATTCCAGGGATTAGGGGAAGAAATACATTGAAAGCCAATGTTTTCAACAAAAGCAAGAAAGACGTTTCAAACATCCAGATTGATTAATTTTTTAAAAGATAGCTTCCATTAAATTGGAGAAGAATAGTTTTATTTACCAACTCTCCGGTTAATGGCATATGATAAGAAATAATATAATCTGCCTGTAATCATGTTGAAACTACACTACACGGTTTGAGATAAAATGTCGTCCGATGCGGTTTAAATGGCCAATCTTGAAGACTATTGATGGATATCTTACACTCTTTCTTTCACTGGTCCAATCACAAAGTAGTCCTGATCTTATCAGTAAAAGTAAGATAATCTCACAGATCAAAAAATGTTTTGTTGTCAGGACTTTGATAGGTATAACTTTTCAATCACTGATCGACAATCCAAGTATATGTAATAGCATTTCTTATCCCTATAAAAAGGAAAATCCCGATTCACAAGAAAAATATTTTACGGTATTTTTTTTCTTTATTTCATCTCACGAAAAAAAGAATACCCAAGGCTCCGAGAAAAAAAATCCAGTAGCCATATTGAATAATGGAAGTCCCCATCAATTTGACACCATATCTCAGATTGATACTATACGGTGTCAGCGTCTCCATCTTCCAAAAATCAGTCCACGACTGCCCTATCTTTTGATAGAAATCCATAAATCCAAGATGCATTCAGACATTATTTCATGTGATCACGCCTTGAATAATTAAGAGCATCTGAGCCGAAGCCGGCACCTGAGTGTAATAGGATAATTTGGTAAATGAGAATTTCTGATCTAGGGTAGCTCATCCATTGAGTTGAAGTGTCTCTCAGGGAATAATTTGTTGTCCTGCAAGAAATCCATAGCCGATGACACCATTTCATTGGAAAATTCATTTCAATGTCACATAATCACTTCCCGACAACGACCCAATCAGAGCGAAACACTGACTCGTACAAGAGAAATTCATATTTCCATCTAGCTCTTGGTACGTAGAAAATCACTGTTGCTGATACGCGAAACAAGTGAGTCACACACACAATGACAATCCAAACAGCACAGCGCTCAATCAGATTTTTGTAATTTTATACATCATAGGAAATAAGGAATAAATCTATAACTTAGAATAAAGAACTTTGCACAGGAGTCTGCACTTTCTTTTTCAATTCATCCAAAAGTTTTTCGAAAGACGCAAAACCGTAGGTGCCAACCAACACTTTCTTTGCTTTTTCATAATCTAAATCGAGAACAAAATCGCTCATCTTCTTCTCATCCAATGAAGCAATCTGGTGCAACTGGATAAGATCTCTACTTCGATATGCGTCTGCTTTTCCATCAATGAGTTTTTGTTTCACCTCACCAGAAATCTCATCAATATGTGCGTAAATAGCATCCAGCGACTGATACTTTTTGATCAGGTCGGAAGCCTTTTTGGGGCCGATTCATGTCACTCATTTGATATTATCGGAACTATCGCCGACCAATGCCAAATAGTCTAAAATATATTTCGGTTCAAAAAGGAATTCCTGCAAAAAGAGCTTGGTATCGGTACGGATTCATTTGATAGGATCAATCTCAAACACATTTGTGTCTAATAATTGTTTCAAATCTTTGTCCGAAGAATAAATATCAATAATCAGATTTGAATCATGTTGATTTGTCCTAACTAAGCTTGCGATGATATCATCAGCCTCATACCCATCGACGGTAATGAAAGGAATACCCAACGCTTCCACAATTTCTTTCGTCACAGGAATCTGATGTTTGAAATCATCGTCCATCTTTTTGCGATTAGCCTTGTATTCAGGGAAAGCATCATGTCTGATAGTTTTGACAGGAGCATCCCAAGCAATCACAAGATAATCAGGTTTTTCCTGAAAAATCTTGAACAGCATACGAAAAAATCAGTAAATGACATTCGTATTGTGACCATCCTTATCAGTCAATGGAGGAAAGGCATAGTAGGCTCTGTAGAGAAACCCTGACCCGTCTATAACAAAAAATTTCATATGGCTGATTATCAATAAATATCGGAATATATAGCATTTTTGAAATAAAAAACAAGGACAAGCCACATCTTGAAACAGAGCAACTTTTAGATATAGTCGTAGGGGCGAATATCATTCGCCTATTACATATTTTAAATCACTCTCATCGAATGATTACTTTCAACAATTTCAGTATCTTGGATAAACACCTCAGCTTTTTGCAAGAGAGAATACAAGGGCAAAATGCTATTTTTCTTGTTGGAGGATGTATTAGGGATCTCCTATTAGATATAGAAAGACAGCCTACTGATATCGACTTAACCATGGCAGGCAAACCTGAGACTATTTACAAAAATATAGATAAAAAATGACTCTCTCATTTCATCACAGAAAAATATGGGACCATAACCCTTATTAGAAAAACCAAAACCACTCGTAACTGAGACATTAAGTACGAACTCACTCCACTCCGCACAGAATCCACATACGATGACAACCGTCATCCAGAAAAAATCGAACGAAGCAATAATATCGTTTTAGACGCCCAAAGGAGAGATTTTACTAGTAATTGTATCTATTATACTACCCAAAAACTATCAGGGATAAAATTCCCCACAGCCAATAGCAAACATTTAGACATTTGAGAAATATTAGATAAACACGGTATAGCGATTATCCCAAATGAGAATCTTCTCATCATCCAACACCATGAATATATTTCTAAATTGTATAAAAACTGAATTTTTGACGAGAAATATTTTGCATATTTGAGGAATATTTTGACTCCACAGATGGTCTGTATTTGAACGAAAAAGACTAAGTGAAAAGCCTGATTGCTGAGAATAATTATTGATCCCTTCCTAGGGATACAAGACATCCTCCATAAAAAAATAAAAGCCGTAGGTGATCCAGACAAAAGATTTAACGAAGACGCATTGAGGATTATCAGAGCTATTAGGATAGCAAATGTGCTTAATCAAAAATTAAAGGAATGTCCAAAAGAAACAAAAAATAAAAAGGATAAATCTTTGCACCTCTTCGACTTTGACAAAGAAACACGATCAAGCCTGAGAAAAAATCACGATCTAATAAAAAACATCGCCAAAGAAAGAATAAAAGACGAGACGACAAAAGCCTTTACTCACGGGAATCCTTTTGGATTTATAGCACTATTAGACGAAGCGAAATTACTGCCAATCATATTCCCAGCATTGTCGGAGACGAAAAATAGAGAACAACCTATCAGATATCATCCTTTTGATATTTATACTCACACACTATTGAGCGTGTATGAATTACAAAAAATAAATACTGATCCTTTAGTCAGATTCGCGATGCTTTACCACGATGTGGGCAAGGTGGAACAATTTGAAGCTTACAAAGACGGCCTCAGCAAAGAAGAAATCAGAGCCATTATCGCCTGACCATTAAATCATAGAAAGAGCTCACCAGAACTAGCCAAAAAAGATTTTAAAATGCTATGATTTTCTAGCAAAGATATAGAAACCATTGCACGGTACATCGCGCATCATCACTCTCCAGAAGAAATGATCTATGCAAAAAAAGAAAATACCGAGAAAAAAGTCAGAAAATTTCTTAGTGAATCAGGATATGAGAGAGCCTGCAATATTATGGATATTTGCATTGCAGATAGACTGGGACAATACAATCCCCTGCAAAACGGATCCGATATTTCCGATGTCTATGAAATCAAAAAAATACTGACCAAACTCCACAAGAAAGAATGACAATTCACGATGAAACAACTCGCCATCGATGGAAATGATATTATGAAGCATTTCAAAATCCCAGCCTCACCGCTAATTGGAAAGCTTCTTGAAAAGGCTATGCAACGAATACTAGATGAAAGAGGTGCAAACGACAAAACCGCAATTTTCACATATCTGAAACCGATGATCAAGAATATGAAGTAAGAAGCTATTGTCATCCTGAGTCCCCGAATCGTCGGGGGACGAAGGATATAACTTAATTAAATTATTAGAATAATATTCTGTCAGTTATACTCTTCGCTTTGCTCAGAGTGACATCAGCCTACAAGTACCACACCTTATAAGTAACCCTCTCTTTAGGGCCAGTTTTTTCATCTATAATATATCTGCGGAATCGAGTCCTCTGCTTCTTAGCTAAATGATGTGTCGCTTTTTTCATATTTTCTTCGAGCTTATGCATATCGATTTCTCATTGTAAATATTCCACAGTTTCTTTGTAGCCAATCCCCTGCAGTGATTGCAATTTCGCATCATATCATTTATCTAGCAATCATTGCACCTCCTCAATAAGGCCTCCAGCTATCATTTCTTTTATTCTGATATTTATACGCCTGTTGGTCTCTTCCTTTTCTCTCCATAATCCAAGGAGAAGGATGGGCCATTTGGGTGGTTGCTGAAAGAAAGAATCTGTTTTAGTCGCACCACTGGTGTAGCAAATCTCCAAAGCCCTGACTAGATATCTGATACTTTTGGGATGTAATTTATTCGCTTCCTCAAGATCTAATTTCATCAATTCCTGATGAAGATATCAGGGAGTTTTTTCTTCCAAAGCATACAACTTTTCTCTCAGTGCATAATCAGGCGCCACCTCTGGCATAGAAAAATTTTTGTAAATTGAATCAATATATAATCATGTCCCACCTACGATAACGGGCAGTTTCTTTTTTTTCAAAATCTGGGGAATAATCTCGTTTACATCAGCCTGCCACTGACCTGCGGTATACCACTGATCTGGAGTGACAATATTTATCTGATGATGCGGAATCTTTTTTAAGATTTCTTTGGAGACCTTATCTGTCCCGATATCCATATATTTAAAAATCTGCCTACTATCGGCAGAAATTATTTCCATATCAAAAAACTGAGACAACAACACGGATAATTTACTTTTGCCAGTAGCAGTAGCTCATCGAATAATAACCACACCATCTGGATTCGCTTTACGAAAAGATTCAATTTCTTGCTTAACTTCCTGTATAATATCCTCTACTTCCATAATTCAAAATTTAAAATTCAAAATTTAAAATTATTATTTATACTTGTCGGGATTAAAGAATGGTAATGTGGAACATTTGACCGTATCACACATCAGTTTTCAAACTTTGTAGGTATCTCCTCTCAAAATCAAGACAGCAGATCGATTTTCGATAAATTTCTGATTACTGAGCAGACTATAGGTGAGGGTATAGGTAAATTCTTTGACGCCGGGATTTTTGCTTGTGGAGGCTCTTTCTTGGACATTACTTACCATCACTTTGGAAGAGGAAAGAATGCTAAAAAATTTATTTAACCGATTGGTACTATAGTAGGTGATGAATTCATTGGATTGTTTGAGATGACTATCCGTCATGGCGTTCAACGTCACAACATCAAGAGCATTCATCGCTTGATAAAAATCAGTAATTATTTTTTCTTCTACATTGACATGTGTAACAGTACCTACTGAAGTCGTTCATGAAGAATAAGCAATATTTCCTTTGACGACATTAGGCACTTCGGTAACGACATTTCATGATGCAGGGGAAAAATTGGTATAATCATGCTTCGTATCTCTTCAAAGTGTCAGATACAAAGAGACTAGAAATATAACAAATGAGCAAAGGAAAAGAAGCAAGATAATCAGGTCCTTCCTTTTGGATTCATGGACAGAAGTCTGGACAAATGTAGATGATGAATTTACTCATGCTACAAGTGCGGCAACATTTTTTCTTGGTCTGCCAGGGCCAGATTTTACTCTTTTGGCTGGTTTGGCTTTAAAGACTTTTTTTGGTCTTCCAGGACCTTTCTTTTTTTTCTGTTTTGGCATTGAGAGGATATAAGGAGTAAAGAGATAATTACACCACAAATTGAGAGAAAGTAAAGGCTTAAAGCCCGATTACTCTTCCTTTTATACTTTTATTATATAATTTCAAGCTGATTTTGGTTATGAAAATACATACAAAAGGATATCTTTTTTGTATTTCCCTATTAAATTCGTATAATGATGCTGTTGAATATGTTGCTTAATAGAAATGTCATCCTGAGCGAAGCGAAGGATATAACTCTGTCTCTTATACACATCTCGAGCCCACGAGACTAGGCATGATCTCGTATGCCGTCTTCTGCTTGAAAAAAAAA
>CAYUVZ010000024.1:0-11659 GCA_964448265.1 uncultured Candidatus Peribacteria bacterium
TAAATAAAGCTATTTTTTAATGTGCCCAGCACACAATTTCATCCTTTACGCCTAATTCTTTAATTTATTAACATTATTCTCATGACAAATGCTAAACAAACTTTACAGGAATTAGGAGAAGCTAAGATTGATATGAAGAAAAAGCTAGAACCACTTTTTGAATTAAAAAACACTAAGAGAGAAGCACTCAGGACTGCTTTTGAAGGGAAACCAGATAAGATTAAAACGGAGATTAAACTCATAAGAGGAGAGGAAAATGAAAAGCGAAGAAAAGAAAATGCAATTCTCATAGAAAAATACAAAAAGTTGAATGACCAAAAGGAATTAGATGAAAAAACCTTTCAGAAAGCTTTAGAAGAATTTAGAAAATTGAATTCTGATGTAGATGTTTTTGCTCTTAGAAAAGCTATTTTTGGTGAAGAAGAAAAAGAAATTGTATCAAAACTTCCATCCACAGTAGCAAAACAAGAACGAGATGCTCTCAAGTATTTCAGAGACAACAAAGATTTACCTCATTTGAAAGTAGTTGAAGGGATACAGAAACTTAGAGCGAAAGGAGAGATTATTTACATTGATCTATGAGGTGGCAAATACAGAGTGACTATGCCATGTGGTGGCAGAAAGGTGACAATGGAATTTCCACCAGATACAAGCAAAGCAGATAGTAAAACTGACTATACGAATTTTGCTGATGAAACAATTACCAACAAAGAAATCACAAAATGAAAGTTATGGAGTAAAGAATGAGAAAAATATTTAGAAGAGCAAAAAAAATCACATAAAGGATTGATAACAAAAGCAGAATTTCTCGAATTAGGAAAATCCCTTTGTCCAGCATGAAATGAGGAGGAACAAATATTAGCATTTATGCTAGCTACAGGTTTTTATGGATGGATGCGATTATCAGACACAGACGCCAAGAAAAAAGATTTTCAGCTTGCTGTCAAGTGTTCTCGTGAATCAGCTTACCGCGGTTTCTACAAGATGGGCAGTGGCCACGACGAATGCAGTCTTGTTCACAGCACTTTTATAGGATAATTGACCCCCCGCCAAAGGCGGGCAAGTTTGTCTCTTTGACTTCTTTGACTCTTTGCCCCACAGAAATGTGGGGTTTTTTGGTACCAGTCCCGTAGAGTTACGCGGATACCCTTTGCCGTCATGTAAGTTGTTTTGATATCTCCTCGATAAGCGGTTGAAGTTGCACATAATCGACAAATTGTATACCTCCAAGGTCTTTGCAAAGTCTGATGAGTAACCTTACAAGTTCGATATGTTCTCTCGCCTCTGAGAGATATTCTTTTCTTTTTTCACGAAAACTATTGGCTTTGAAAACAGTTATGACAAGTTCTACAAGAGATGTATGCAAGTGTTGTCCAACATTATATCTATATGATTGCGGAAGATTTTTACAGAGACGAGTTGTTGTGATGAGTAGTTTATAACAACTTTTGTAGATAGGAAGCTCATTGTACATTACCATCAGAAGAGTTTGTAAAAAATATAAAGATTCTGTTTAAATTTTCTTTTTGCCTTTTTAAGTTTGAGTGTCGTTTTATTAAAAGGATGTTTGTATCTGATATGGTTATGTCGTGACACAGGAAGAAGCGATAACATATGGTTTCTCAGACGATATGTAGACCAATGTTTCATCATGCCCAAATAGCTATTAAATATACTACGCACTGATTCCCATTCCTTATATGAGTTTGGAGGATGTCCCATTTGTTCATGAATTTTTTTCTTCCAACGTCCGATAGCTCTAGTACATGGCGTAATATAATGGGGTCTAATGTTCACTCAGCAGAATATGACTCCGTGCTGTATTGGCTGAAAATATCTTTTTTTTGGATGTAATTGAAGATGTAATGTTTCTTCTAGGAAATGCTCTATCTGTTTAATGCAATTTTGGAGGTACAATCTATCCCTATGCATGAGGACAAAATCATCCATATATCTTCCATATCGTCTAATGCCAAGAGTTTTGGTTATAAAGACATCGAGCTGATGCAAGTACATATTTGCGAAAATCTGACTAGTAAGATTACCCAAAGGAAGTCCTGTTCATGGTTTGCTTGCAAATAATGATTTCTGTTTCGGGAAAATCCTCCATGATTCTGGTTCACCTATACGATAATATTGTTTGGTGGGATCATTGGTGATGATGTCCTTTATGAGATTAAAGAATCGTTGTAATGGATATTTGAGTTGAGCTGTATGTTCACTGAGCGTCTGATAGACTATGTCAATCAAGATTGCTTTATCTATCGACATAAAATATCACGAAATATCATTCTTACTTATTCGTGCTTCTTTGGTGTAGTTGTCGCTTACCGCTCTCATCATCTTTTTTATACTATGGATGCCGTAGTGCGTTCATTTCCCTGCCCTGCAGGCATAACTATTGTCTAAGAATATGCCTTCAATAATCCCGATAATCTGTCCATAAATGAAATGATGAATGATACGGTCGCGAATATGAGGAGCAAAAATCTCTCTTGGTACAGGATCATGGATTAGAAAACAAGTATATGGAGAGACACAATATGTATCAGTTGTGAGCTGATGATGTAGTTTGAGTATTTCCTTTTCTGGATCCAATTCAAAAGCTATGATACTTTTGTTTGTCGCTTTTCATTTTTTCATGCTGTCAAATGCACGAAAAAGATCATACAACAAATTCTGTTTTTGTTCATCGCTCAACATTATAAAAAAAGAAAAAAGAGTAAAACCGCGTAGAGGTTACTCTTTTTAAATTTCTATGCAAAGTGTTGTGAACAAGACTGCATTTGTTGTTGTCATTGTTCATCTTGTTGAATTTGCGGTTATCTGATTTACGATAACATTTGACAGCAAGCTGTCCGCTTTTGGTTGCTTCTCTGTTCGCCGATTACTCGATACTTTATGCCATTGAATTTATTCCAATGGGAGCAACTGCACTTTCATAGGATTCTTTTTTTGCATGCTTTGATTTCTCTTATGAGATATAGGATAATCCATTTCATCGTTTCTAGAACGACTACAACCAAATTCCAGCAAAAAAATAGATATGAATAAAACCATCAATTGCAAGATAAATTACATAGTTGTAAATTTGGCTTGCAAAACCCATTCTTTTCCTTATAATTTAACTGCTTTAAAAATTAAACTAATTAAAATGGTCACAGAAACTATACTTAAGCCTATCGGAAACTGACAAATCACAATTCCCCTAGATCGGAGACAATTTCTTCATATAGACAAAAAACATGTCAGGGCGAGATTGGAAGGGAATCAGATTATCATCCAGTCATTAGACCAGTCTCCTGTGGATTGGGATGTAAAGCGTGTCAATTTAAAGACACTTACCACTCCTACACAACACGCTATCAAATCTTCTCACAAACATTATATCGCATGAAAAAATGACGCCTTTATCTCTCATGATGCATTTCGAAATGGGATATAAGATCATCTATGATGCTTCATCTGTGCTCAAAAAGGATTTGCAATATCTCCACAAACATCTCGATGACGCGCATAAATTGAAAACCACATTAGAAATATTTACTACCACTCCTCTCTGATTTTTTGGCGACATCAAAAAACTTTCACCCAAAGAGCAAAACATTTCTAGGATCAGAGTAGGAAAGTATAGGATAATATTTTCTTTGGACTCATGAAATCAGATCATCCTAGTCCATAGAATAGGACAGAGAAAAGATGTCTATAAATCTTAGTCTTTATTGGCTTCTCAACATGTCAGTTCTTAAAGACTTTATAACATAATTTATCCATTCACTATAATCTTTTCTAGTGTTTTTCTCTATTTCTATCAAAAAGATATCTATGGTCATTCATCTCATCATAAAGACTATTCTCCATCTTCACACTCTTTTTCTATATACCATTCAGCCCTTTGCTCTTCCTATTTCTTTTATGTGATCGGCATACAGTCATTTTGCTTCTAAATTAGAAAATCATTGATCTATGAGCAAAAGATCACTACGATAGTTCTTGTTGATATCTCTGATATTATTATATGCTCTTGTTCTAAATTCCACTATGTACATATTTTCTCCTTATCGCCTCTAAAGAATATCTCTTTCTATTGTCATCATCAATATCATGTTCCACTGTTTTTACATTTTCTTTATCTTGCAAAAAAGAGGCATATCTTTCTAGAAATTCCTCTAAAGATATTTTTTTTTCTTTAACCTTAAATGGTATTTCGGTAATTGTTACATTCATTTTTTCTTTTGATTATAAATCATCTCTATAACTCATATATAATGATTCTCTTCCATTTTTCAAGCCAGTTTTGTTTTCTCAAATAAGATACTCATATATTTTTCTTACACCGTACTTTCTGCCAGGAGTCTTGTCTGGTTTTCCAACACCAAGGCATGAATCATATCATCAATATCTCCCGTCATAAACACTGGGAGATTAGACCATGACTGATGAATGCGGTGATCAGTAATCCTATCTTGAGGGAAATTGTATGTTCTGATTTTTTCTGATCTATCGCCACTTCAGATTTGATCTCATCTGAGAGTTTTTTCAGAAGCTTGTTTCTTGTCCAATTCCATTTGATATAATCTGGCTTTCAACACGGAGAATGCCTTTTCCTTGTTTTGCAACTGCGATTTCGAGTCTCCTATGTTCACGATGAGTCCCGTGGGTTTGTGATGGACTCTGACTCCCGTCTGATTTTTATTTGCATTTTGTCCACCAGCAGAAGATGCTGCGTAGGTATCTATCTCTATATCTTTAGCATCGATTTTGATGTCGATATCTTCTGCTTCAGGCATGATAGCCACCGTTACTGTAGAAGTATGCACCCTTCCATTAGATTCAGTAGAGGGGATTCTCTGTACTCTATGCACTCCACTTTCAAATTTCATCATTGCATAGACTTTATTTCACGAAATTTTTACCATCGCGAATTTCACTCCACCGATATCGGACAATTGTTCTTCCATGATTTCAGCTTTCCATCATTTTTTCATCGCATATCCTAGGTACATCCTGAGCAATTCTGCACCAAACAGCCCCGCCTCATCTCCACCTGCTGCTGGCCTGATTTCCAGATAGACATCTTTATCATCATTGGGATCTTTGGGCAACAGCGCAACTTTGATTTTTTCATTCAACACATCCAGAGTATTTTCTCATTCTTTCAATTCTTCCTTAGCCATATCTACCATATCTTCATCCACTTCATTTTCAATAATCTCCTTCGCTTCTTCTATTTGTTTTTCATATTTTTTGTATTCTTGAGTCAGATTGTAAATATCCTGCAGTCCAGAAATCTCTCTACTCATTTGCACAGATTTTTTTTGATCAGAAATAATATCAGGATTCATCATCTGCTCCCTGAGTTCTAAATACCTTTTTTCTATATGGGCTAGTTTATCTAACATGCTGTAAATTAAAGTTTAAAATTTATTTTAATTTGGTTTTCAAACCCCCTGTATCCCCCTTAACAGGGGGACTTCATTGAAAGTATTGATGAGAGTTAATTTAGATTTTGTTATTTTATTTTAAATATTCCTTTGGCCCCGTAGTACTACGGGGTCGGGTGGGTTTGTTCCCTCAAAACAGAAAGATAAACTTTAATTCGGGGACGGAGGATTTTATTTACAACAGCTTCCAAAATCCCTCCCCCCCGGCACGCCGGGGGTACTCCCTTTGAAGAAAGGGAGACATCAGGAAGATTATATTTCGTTAGTAAAACAGCTGTCCGATGATTACAAACAATACATTAAATATCCAGGTACTTACATTGCTGAGAAAATTTCCAATAGCCGTACTTCCAGGTCATAAGATAAAGACCAAGAAAATGAGAGAGATATAGAGCGTATATTTTTCTACTAATTGAGCTCATTTCCATCGGATCATTTTGATAATCCTAAACCCATCTAATGGCGGGATGGGGATGAGGTTAAATATCGCTAAGGTGATGTTGAGAAATGAAAACAGCATCCAAAAATTTACAGCCACATCGCTCGTTCCTACTGCGATTGCATTGAGAGAGATGCTCGCTATTTTAGCATAAATTAATATTACAAATATTCCAATTATCGCCAAGACAAGGTTCATAATCGGGCCCGCCATAGCAACTAAAAATTCTCCCCTGAGAGGATGTTTATAATACATAGGATTAATTTGTACGGGTTTTCATCGACCAAAACCTATCAAAAAAACCATCAAAAATCAGATCGGATCCAGATGCTTCAAAGGATTGGGGGTGAGTCTTCATTGCAATTTCGGCGTAGGATCTCCAAGCTTGTAAGAAACATAGGCATGAGCATATTCGTGCAGGCCTATGGAGATCAGAAGGATAATCGCTAATTCAATAGTTTCTACAATTCACATAGATTAGTGCAATGATGTAGTTAAAAAGTCCGAAAAGTGATCGAAGCTCCATACGCTTTTTCCATCGATATGGATATTGTTGACCAGTTTCAGATTTTTATACATATAACTTCTTCGATTGTATTCATCAAATTGTGGTGCAGCTCAAGTTCCCAAAAGGAGGCTTTTGACTGATGATTTAATATGAAGCTGGAGATATTCCTTTCCTAGGACGACAAATGGCATATCCTTGGCATAGATGGTATTGATACTTCACAAGCTATTTTTCTTGTTCCTCTCGTCTGCAGCATTGTATTGTTGGAGCAAAGTCATGAGTTTGGGATTTTGATATTGGGAAGGATTGACTTCAGATTTATCAGTACTAAAAAGTTTCGTGATATCTTTTTTCATCCCCATATCGATAGAGTTGATCAAGAGATCGTAATCTCCTACCGTGAGTCTGCCTTGCAATTCTTGGGGTGTAGTGATTTTCTCAAAGATGAAATTTCCTGACAATTGATTTTGTGCGAAGATCTGTTTCAATCTCGTGACGACAAAAGTATTGATCGGGTTGTCATAATACACTACCGTGAAAGTGACGGTCTGCTCGACATTCCCTGCGTCTTCCTCTGAGGGAATCAGATTGTAAATATCTAATGAGGCGATAGCATTTTTTCCTGCCTTACTAAATCCATAGATGATATATTTATTTACCCCTGATCAGAAATTATTGCTCGCTCATCAGATGGTATAAGAAGCTTGCATACCTTTCTTGGTATAGTCAGAAGGATAAAATAATTTTCATTTATATTCGATAGCGATTTTATCATACGGAGTATCAAAAGAAAGATTGATTTTGTGCTGAACTCAAGTTTCTATGAAATAGACTAATTTCTGATCTGTTCATTTAACTGCAACCTGTGAAGAAAGCACTTTGACATCCATATCTATCAGGTCGTTTTTGGTAATGGTATCCTGACTATATTCACGATTGAGCAATTCTTTCACATTTCAACCAGAAGATTGGAACACATCAAAAAGTCCATCAGTATTTTTTTTGAAAAATGCCTCATATCCTGGGGTATAAAAGTTATGCTTGATCAATCCTCCCAAAGCTCTCCTTCCTCTGACTTTCAAAAAAGAGGAGTGGGTATTGAAAAATACCATAATGAGCTGATTCGTTTCTATCTTTTGGGTATCATATCATGGAAGTCAGATATCTCAGACATAGGCATCGATAATTGATTTCTCTCAGTTTTTGACTGATGACTTGAAGGTATCAAAAGAGGTGGTATTTTTGATCTGATAGAAATTTAGATTCGTATCAGCACAATTGACGAGATTGAAAATCAGACTATATTGATCAGTAGACTGAGGGACGAGATTCGCACAATTGGTATATACAGGTTTAAATGCGAACAATGATTTGTAATCATTCAGATCATATCCAGCTACTATGTGCTGTGGCAAAATATAATTGCTAAAAAACAGAATATTATCCACGGATTTTGTCGGGAATGACACTTTCAACTTATTATTCACGTCTTTGGTGACGATGACTTCTTGATATTGTCCTAGGGCAGGGATTTGCCATGTATTTCCATGCAAAATATCATTGTACGTGAAAAAAATATCTTCCAATGAGACAGGTGTCCCATCAGATCGGATAAATCCTTTGTTCAATTCCACGCTGTAGGTCTGATTATCCTTGGTTGTGACTTTACACATATCGGGATAGTAGGCTATGCCATTTTTTTCATACGCAGGTTTGAGGCAACCATTAAAAAGGATCCCCTGATAAAAGAGGCTCTGGTGGTCACTTCTCAGATATGGCAAATATGAAGTATTGCCAAAAATGCCTTCTACGAAGGTTCCACCTTTGGTATTGACGGCTACAGAGGTTCATACATATTTATATCCTACATAGATGCTGATCAATACCCAAAAAAATATCGCCAAAAAGAAGGTGTATCTCAAAATTCATCCTACGGATTTCTTATTTCGTGATATCATATTACCCAGTATAAGGTAAAACCAAAGAACTTATCAAAAAAACAATCCCTGAAACCAAAGCGATTTTTTTCAATTTAGTCTCCAAAGTTTTTTTGCTTCCATATTCATTGGATCATGATAATCATCATATTCCTAATCCTAAACCTCACTTAGGTGACATCAACAATACTGAACCGACAAAGACGATTCATGAACAAATCATAACAATAATCAAAAATGTACGCATACTGAATTAAATGAATAATTAAAAATTGAATAACTGTCATCCTGACCCCGACGAATTTCGGGGGAAGGATATAACTCAATCACTTGTAACAGGTATACTCTTCACTGAAACGTTCAGAGTGACATAATTTACAATTTGTCACTTCAACAGTGTAACAAGACTTATACATATCCCCCTTCCAAATTCAATGAAAAATCAATCTGACCCTTTTGACGCTAAAATTGACGATTTTGGACGGATTTGAGACAAGAAACGCCTCGCTATCACGAATTTCTAGAAATAAAAAAAAGAGCACCTTCAAATCCTAGAAAAACAGGAATTTGAATCGCTCTTAATCGGAAAATAAAATTAATTTTTACTTTTTAGTGGTTTGATTTTTAGATGTAACTTCTACAAGTTCCTGCTTCATATTTATAAAGTCAGTTTCTTGAAGAAGTACTTTTTTCCCAGTCTTGATGAATTTTTTATCAAATTTCTTCTCGGTCATAGGGATATAAAATTTTTCGTTTGGCTCGTAAACCAAACAAATCTTCTGAGACTTATGAACCGTCTCAATAAGAATTAGTTTATGTTCAGGGACAATCCTCTTTATCCCTAGTTCACAATCCCTTTCTTGAGGGAAAAGGCAGAACGCCCACATCCATCTCGATCTATTTCTATTGACGATAACGGCATCTGCCTTACTAGACCTTTTTTTTTCTAGTAACATGTTGTAAAAACATGGACTATTGCCTACGATGTTTTCATCATAAAAGATATTTTTTATTTTTATACCCTTTATGAGATTCAAGCCCGTCCTGGGCAAATTTTTTTCAGCGATACTTCGTAACACCATTTTTGTGAATTTTGATTTAATTTTTTTTGTTTCTCGTGTACCTGCTATTTAATGATTTCCTACCGGAAGTCAAGGCTTAACGCGTTCACTCCCGGGAGCAATAATTCGATATATCGCTTATAGCCTATAATTTTCCTCAGTTGCTCCCGGGAGCAAAATTTCCCGTTGAGAAAGAAATGAAGATAGCTATAAGCAAAAAAAGGCTTCTTTATCTCATCAATTATAGCTATGGAAAAATTGAAATACATCGTAGTGGAAGGCATTCACGGCTCATGAAAATCCAGTGTAGCTAAACAGCTTGTAAAAAACCTCCAAGAAAAATGATTTCCCGCCAAATATCTCCATTTCCCGGATGAAGAATCGAATTTGTGAAAAGTGATCAGAGAAACAGTGGCTGACAAGGAGTTATATAAAAAACGAGAAATAGTCTGACTGCTCTATGCTGCTGCGACTAATAGCTTCCATATCAAAAGCAAAGATGACGGATATCTTTATGTCTTGGATAGGGATGCGGTAACGACAGGTTTGATCTTTCAAAAAGACATTCCGCGAGAGGTTAGACTAGAAATATACAAATTCGGTATAGAAAATTTAAGAAAACTGGGAAGAGTAATCTATGTAAAAATGGATAAAGATATTGCGCTTCAAAGATTGAACAAAAGAAATGAAAAGCTTCAGCAAGAAAAAGATAAAGTACAGGAAGACAAAGCAGAAGATAAATTTATCCAGCAAGATTTCGAAAAGCTTACTCATTTATATGAGACAGAGATGTTCCCGCAATTAGAAAAACTGGGTCTCTCTTACGATATCATCGAAAACAATACAAGTATTGAAGACGCAGGGCAAAAGGCGATGGAGAAATTAGAAGGATTGTTATAAATTATTTTGAATGTATCATCTTTTTGAGTTTCGGAATATGATTGGATATAATATGCCGAATCATTTTTTTATCGATATGATGATAGGTATGAACTAATATATTTCTAAATCCGATGATGTCTTTGTAAGGCAGCTTCACTTCATTAGGGAAATATTTATCTATTTTTGCAGCGACTTCTCATATTTGAACAAGAGGGGTGAGACAAGCATCCATTTTTTCTTCATTTTTGGAAAATTCTTCAAATGTTTTGATATTCTTCGTGTATTTTTCGATTTTTTCTATCATTTCCTTGATCCAGTCCAGATAGATGTCTAACGATTTATCCATTAGAATATTTTTACTAGAGAACTAAAAATATCTTTTCTCAGCTTTGGATTGAATATATTCTGATCCACTAAATCAATAGCGAGCGGGATATCTTTTTGGATATGCCCATAGACGCTAAAGACACCTCAAAGTGACTTATCTTTTTTAGAATTATATTTATAGAGAAGATCTATATCGCTTTGCTTATTGGCTTTATTTTTAGCATACGAGCCAAACAGTCGGAGATGTTCGATCCCCGATCTTTTGAAGATATTTTTTATCTTTATCGTCTTCAATAATTTAACGACATCCTCTGTACTCATTTTTTCTGTTAAAAACTAAATGTTGCTTGATCAGCATAATTATTTCCTTTTTATTTTCAAACTGATTCTTAAATTTCCCCCAAAGGCGATTGATAATCGCCCCTACGAAATTATTAATTACTTTTTTCTATCTTCCCTCTTGAAAAATAAACATATATCGCTATGTTGTTGCTTCAGATTTTTTTATTTTCGTAAATATATCGATTATGAGTTTATTTAACAAGGACAAACAATTTGTCTACACTTTCGGTGAAGCAAAAGGCATCGGAAAAGACCTCTTGGGAGGAAAGGGTTTCAATCTAGCAGAAATGGTCCAAATGGGATTACCTATTCCTATGGGATTTACTATTACAACAGAAACCTGCGATATTTATTACAAAAACAACAAAGTCTATCCACAAGAAGTTTTGGATCAGATTGAATCTCAATTACAAAAACTAGAAAAGACTATGGGAAAGACACTTGGTGATGCTACAGATCCCTTGCTCGTTTCTGTAAGATCAGGTGCTGCCGTATCTATGCCTGGTATGATGGACACCGTTTTGAATCTATGATTAAATGATGAATCTGTCATCGGATTATCTACCAAGACAAATAATCCAAGATTCGCTCGAGATAGTTACAGGAGATTTATCCAGATGTTTGGAGATGTGGTGATGGAAGTCCCTCATCATGATTTCGAAGAAGCTATGCAATCAGTAAAAGCTGCCAAAGGCGTCAAACTAGACACAGAACTAGAC
>CAYUVZ010000025.1:0-10947 GCA_964448265.1 uncultured Candidatus Peribacteria bacterium
GTATATTTGTAATGAACATTTGTAATGAATTTTATTTTTGAAAGGATTATGCTACTTCAAGAAATTCTTGCCGGATTGACCATAGCTATTTCCCCTGTTGTCCCCCCTGTGCTTGTCCCTTTAGCATTCGCTATGGTAGGTGCGCTCTTGGTGCAACATGCAGATCCATGGACGCTGGCTGCGATTATGATTTTATCCAGCCGAGGGAGTTGTATGGTCATACGGCTCTTGGAATGATACATCCTTCAATGGATGGCTGCGTACAAAGTAAAACATCACAAACCTGATGCATTGACCAAAATATGGGAATCCTTTATGGGGCTTTTTATGAAAAAAGATAAGATTAGTAGAACCTGAAAACGAATAGAGAATTATATGAAGACTCCTCGCGGTAAAGTTGTTATCTTTTTGTTGGCAGTGTTTTGTACTGCACCTACCGTGCCGGATATCATTACGGTGAGAATTTTTCGTACTCAGACAAATTTCCGATTTTTTTTCTCAGCAGCTATTTTTGGGAAAATTATTTCTTTTGTCCCTTTCATTTTTTTGGGACAAGGAATATTGTGATTACTCAAAGTTACGCTCTCATAGTGCAATTTTTACTTTCTATTTTTCTCATGAAAAGATTACTTCTGATTTTCGTTATTGTTCTCATCCTTATCTGAGGTGGATATTTTTTTAGGAATGAATTGAAGACAATGGTTGCTCCTGTAGCGAATGAATATTCTGGCTGGGTGACGTACACAAATGTTGATCATACTTTTGCATTTACATATCCAAAAGATTTCGGTGCAAATGTTTGGAAAGTAACGAAGCGGCCTCCTATGATTACTCTAGTAGCCAAGGACAAAGATCCTATCGCTCTCTGATGTCCCAATTTAAATAATCTTGGTATCCCTTTGACGCCAAGTCATGGGAAAATTACGAATGGACTTACATATTCATTATATCAATGATGAGATGCTGGTGCAGGTTCTCTGTATTCTCTCTACTGCTATGTCATCCAAGGAACGAAAAATGATTATGTCCTATATTTCGAAGTCAGATCTCACACAGGGTGTCAACAAGGTGGATGTGGTGCGTATTGTGAAACGAAGTTTGAACAGGAATGTAGAGATTTTGACCTCGCGAGAGATGTAGCGACACCTATCGATAAGGTAGTACATTCATTTCAAGAGATTAAATAAACTACGCATTTTACATTATACATTTTACATCAATGTTAAAGCCCTGATTCCAGCAAATATGTACCGTAAAGAAAGAATGATCAGTTTATACTTTTCACAACTTGAGAGATTTTCATCGAACGACGCAGGGAGCTGGTCAGAAACAAAACTGGATAGAAAAAAGTTTTGATAGCTCAAAGATTGATAAGGTCTGGGTATATTTTAATCCTTTTGCATTTCACAATCGAATAGGACATACTTTTTTGGAATTCTGATTTAGCGATGGGCAAAAATTATGTGTCAGCGCAGAAGGCGAACAGAAACTTGGTGAATCTTATTCTGTCATCAAATCCATCCGACCGTGATATCGCATCAGATATTTACGATGAACCCATGCTGATACTATCGGATTAAGATTTAACAGGAAAGATAAACTTTATGTATATCCTATGTATATGAGTAAAGAACACATCCAGCAATTGTTCAGAGACCTGGTAGAAGAGACGAACAAAACAGGGAAACATAATGAACCTTACTGATTGCTTTTTAATAATTGCACTTCCTGATTACGGATGGTAGCGAGAAAACATTTGCCTATTCCTAAATGGAACATCTGATTACTGTTTAATAAGTTTCTGCCTAAAATGCTACACAAATTGGATGTGCTAAAATTGTCAGAAAGGAAAAGAGTGCGAGAAGTATAAAATCTGATTTTTTATTTTGTTGGTGGTGTTGGCATGGATGCCTGTGGAGGCGTTCAAGCTGAAGGGGTTGCCGAATCTGGATTTGGTGTGGTCGCTCAAGAGTTCGTCATCTTGTTTGGAGCAAATTTGCTTCTGTTCATATCAAATTGACGACCCTGCATTGTTCTTCCTCCGAAATCTCTCATACCTGATTTATTGGAATGATGACCTATACAGATACCGATTGCCAGTCAGAGCAAAAGGATCACAATGTAAGCGACAACTGACTTCCATTCCATACCCATAAACTTTGATTCAGAAAACATTTTTTCGTGATTTTCCATAATACATTTAATTTTAAAATTTAAAAATATTACATGTAGCATGTAATATGGGTAAGAGATTAAAGATTGAACTTAAAGTAACCTTAAACAATCCTGCGCATTTTTCTATTTGATAAAATATTTGAAATCATTATATACTACCCCGTTCTTGGGTGATTAGCTCAGTTGGCTAGAGCGAGCCGGCATGCCAGCTAGGTCGTAAGTTAAAATTCATATTACACTAATATCCTCAAAATAAGGGTGATTAGCTCAGTTGGCTAGAGCGTTCGCTTGACGTGCGAAAGGTCACAGGTTCGAGTCCTGTACCACCCAAATATTAATTTAGTTACATGAGCTAACCCGCATATCTTAGAAAAATAAAAAAAATCAATATCATTGATATCAAAACATATAGAATATAAGAAGTTTTTTGGTGTTTATATCGAAGTAAACTATTGTTTTTTAATATTATTTTAATACAAGCAAGAAGGCTGGACAAAAGCCTTTTATATAAAAATAAAAAACCTATGAAAAATCAGGGGAAGAATTTTTTGGCTATACTCTTTTTTGTACTTTTTCTTTCTACTTTCTTCTTCATAAAAAATAGCGTATTAGCAACCATAGATACCTCTGGGAATATTATTACATGATGAGCTATCAATAGCAACAATATAAGCAATTATGAAATGAATTTTATTTTTAGTTGAACTCTTGATGTTGGAGATATCGCTACCCTAGAACTTATTGATTCTGCATCTACAAGTATTTCGCAAACATATACAGGTGCTGGATCAGAGACAGGCGTTAGGATAAACTTTAACGCGACCACACTTACAGGATGAACCTTTACTATGTGTGGAACTGTGGCTGATTCATGAGGGCTTGTGCTTGCAGGACCTGTCATAGAAACCAACATATTGGATATCGAACTCCCAACATTTTCAGGAGTAACAAGTGGAGACATATATACATGAGCAGTCAGTATTATCTTTTCAGACAATAATCCTGGAGTTACTGCTACGCTTAATAGCGTTTCATATACAAGCGGAGATCAGATAGCATCATCATGAACATATACCTTTATACTTACAGATGCTGTAGGGAATAGCACGGGAGCAACTTTTGAAATTAATCTTCCTGACCTTGTTTCTCCCACGGCAAGCGTAGAATATACTCCAGCTTCATGAAGTCGAACGAGCGGAAATGTCGAAGTCATCGTTACCTGATTTAATGAAACGATAACTGGATTGAATGCGACCGGATATACTTTCACGGGGAACTGAACATTTACTTTTACCTTTGAAGATCTAGCTGGTAATACTTGAGAAGCCATAGCAACAGTTAATCGAATAGATAAAGAAGCTCCAACATTTTCATGAATAGTAAATTGAGCGACCTATACTACAGGAGTTATCATAGAATTTTCTGATAATAATACATGAGTAACCGCGACATTAAGTGGTAGTGTATATACCAGTGGGGCATTGATTACTTGAAATGGGACTTATGTACTAGAGGTCACTGATATCGCAGGGAATAGCACAGGAGCAACATTTACCTTGAATATTGATTACACTCCACCGACAGCAAACGTGGAATATACTCCAACTTCCTGAAGTCGAACCAGCGGGAATGTTGAAGTTATTATCACCTGATTTAATGAAACGGTAACGTGATTGAATGCGACCGGATATACTTTCACGGGAAACTGAACATTCACCTTCACCTTTGAAGATCTGGCTGGGAATACCTGAGAAGTTGTAGCCACGGTTAGTCGAATAGATAAAATTTCACCGACAGCAAGTGTTGAATATTTACCAGCCTCTTGAAGTTGGACAAATCAAAATGTAGTAGCTACACTTACTTGAATCTCTGAAACTCTTAGTGGATTGAATGCAGCGAATTATACTTTCACGGGGAACTGAACATTTACTTTTACCTTTGAAGATTTGGCAGGCAATACTTGAGAAGCAGTAGCCACGGTTAATCGAATAGATACAACATCACCAACATTTGCAGGTGTAACTTCATGAGCATATTATTCAGGAGATCAGGCAATCACTTTTGATGATACCTATTTATCCTGAGCGACATTAAATGGCATCGCTTATGCAAGCGGAGATAGTATATCAACCGAAGGAGTCTATATATTCATCGTTTCTGATCTTGCAGGAAATAGTACAGGAGCGACTTTTGTGGTAGACAAAACACAACCGACCTTCGCCGGAGCAATCTCGTGAGCATATTATTCAGGGAATAAATCTCTCACTTTTAGCGATACCAATCTTTCAGGGGCGACATTGGATGGAGCCTCTTACACTTCATGAGCGAGCATATCAAGTACTTGAACTCATACATTTATTGTTAGCGATAAAGCTGGGAATAGTACAGGAGTTACTTTTATCATAGACAAGACTAAACCTATTTTTGCAGGTGTTGCGACGGGAGCATATTATTCGTGAAGTAGATCCATTACCTTTAGTGATGATAATCTCTCAGGAGCAACTTTAAGTTGAATAGTGTATGCAAGTGGAGATCTCATATCTGCTGATGGAAGATATGTATTAATTGTTACTGATCTGGCAGGGAACTGGACAGGAGCAACCTTTACTATAGATACCATACAACCTACATTTACAGGAGTCATCTCATGAACATATTATACAGCGAATAAATCTATTTGATTTAGTGATACAAATTTATCAGGGGCTACGCTGAATGGAGTCACCTATACTTCAGGAACAAGTATATCGATCGATGCAACATATATTTTCATAGTTCGTGACAAAGCAGGGAACAGCACAGGGGCAACCTTCGTATTGGACAAGACCAAACCCACAATAGGCACAGGATTAATCGTTTCAGGGAATACGGGAGCAAACGGAAGTACATTGTATTACAATTGAACTATCAATATCCAGAGTACAGTTTCAGATACAGGAGCAGGTATTAGCTGAGCAACTTGTGAATATACGACAGGCTCGGTATGGGACACTGCAAGTTACAGCTCAGGATATTGTTATGTAAACACGCTCACGCCAAATACAACTATTAGCGTAGCATTTAGAGTGAGGGACATAGCTAATAATCTCAACACGGGATGAACTCAACTTTATACCTACGATGCCACAGCGCCAATAACTACTGATGATGCGAATTCTATCACAGGGAATGTTGATGTCACGGTAACTCTTTCTCCAATAGATGTAGGAGTTGGCCTCTCGTGAACGCATTACTGTATAGACACATGATGAACCTGCACGCCCACTCTTTCATGAACTTCAGTTTTGGTATCTGGGACAACAGGGGAAATAACACATAATTTTGTAAGATATTTCTCTGTGGATAAATTGAATACCACTGAGACGACAAAAACTTCTGTACAGATCAATATTGATAAAGAAAATCCTTATCTGACAGGAACGACAATATTTAGTTGAAACAATGTCACCAATACGGGATATGCTAAAGTGGGGAATACGATTACGGTTCTCTTTCAATCCCATGAATTATTGAGTGCATTACCTACACTTACGATTTCGGGAACAAATTTTACCGGAACGGTAACAAATATTTGATGAAATAATTATTCTGGATCATATGTCATGAAGAGTACTGATTCGGAGGGCATCATTAGTTTCAATGTGGGAATGTTCGACCTTGTAGGAAATACTTGAACTGTGACCATAACGAGTGCCATTATTTTTGATAGAACCAATCCAGCTTGAATAAGTGTGACTAATCCTACCAGCGCGAGTTATTTCCAATGAGGGACAGTCAAAACAATAACATGGAATACGGGATCGGAGATAAATTTTTGACCACTAGCTATCGTTTTACAATATTCTAATGACTGACGATCTACACTGCATTCTACTATCAGTTCTGGGACCTCAAATAACGGGACATACAATTGGACATTCCCCGTAGTAGATAGTACACTAGCAAGTGTAAGAATTATCGCGACTGATCTTGCGGGGAATACTGCGACATTCACTGGAAGCCAATTTGTCATAGATAGTACATTCCCTACTGATGTAGAAATAACATTTCCTTCATGAGGAGAATATTTTAAATGATGATCATGATACTTGGTTACTCGGTCAGGAGGGACAGATAGTTTTTTGCTGAATAAAGTTTTGGAATATTCTGCTACAGGTTCGTTCCCATGAACCACTGCATATACAGATACTATGAATAGTTTCTCATACCTTCGGACTGCGCCAAGTATAAATAGTAGTGGAGTAAAATTGAGGATTACCATCACTGATCAATGATGACTCACCAAGACGGCACAGACCGCAGCATTTTACATAGACTCCACTGCACCGACAGCGATCAGTTTTACTGATAATAGTGCGCTTCGAAGGCATACTTCAGCGACAGGGACAGGGACAAGTACCGATGCTTTGGCGTGATTACGAGCTACAGGTGTCGTCTATAGGACAGATATCGCTTTCACTGGGAATTGTAATGGATGAACGACAACTCCTCCGACATTTACAGCAGATGGAGTTCAAACAGGATATGCTTGTGTCATGGATAAGGCAGGGAATATCAGAACAGGCCAACAAGTATACAAAATTGATACCACCCCACCCTTGCTGAGTATGTGAAGTGATATCTCAACTAATACTGGCATTGCTATGAATATCACAGCCACAGGAGATGTCTCTGGTATCTCATGATACACACGAACAAAATTATCAGGTACAGGCACGGTTACTTTTAGCACAGGCTCCACAGCGAAGAATCCTACAGTCAGTGCAAGCAGTGATGATACCTATGTCTTACAACTTGTAGTCAAAGATAATGCGAATAATGTCACTACGGGGACACTGAATTTTGTGCGACATACTACCCCACCTGTGCTTACTGGAGCCAGTAGCGTTTTGAATACTACCACCCAAACACCGAATTATAGTTTCACAGGAGATGAGGCAGGCACCATTAGTTACAGTGGATCGTGTTCTAGCTCTACCACTTCAGCAACGGTATGACTCAATACTATTACCTTCAGTACACTCTCTAATGCGACATATAGCACTTGTAAACTGAGAGTAACTGATAGTGCAGGCAATGCATCATCATGGCTAACCATCCCAACATTTACCGTGAGCTATACCGCACCTAGTGGATGATGAGGATGAGGTGGAGGGTGATGAGGAGGCTGACTGTCTACATGTATGAGTTCACAACTTATGTGTGTGAGAGGCGTGTATCTCGAAAGGACAGGAGTATATTGCCAATGAGGAGATCTAAATAAAGCCTGTGGCACCGATGTCTGTGTAGATGGAGATTATTCTGGAAGTCCGAGTGATGGATTATGTAAGGATCCTACCAAGGTAGAAGCGAGTACAGGAGCTATAAGTACAAGCACGGGAAAACGAGTGACATTTTCATCGCCATTCAATAGGGAATTAACTGACGCCTATTTCTATGCGTATAATGCAAAAATAACCACAGTGAATAGTATAAACTATGCGCAAATGACATGAATACTCATCAGGTCTCACCTATCGAAAATGATGTCACAATACGCAGTCAAGGTGTTGTGATTGACGCCAGATACTTCGAGATCATGTATATTCTCAGACATGCAAAATCAGTCGAGCGAATTTAAACAATATGCTATCATGGCATGTCAGCTTGGATTGATGGGTTTGAAAACCGATGGGACTCCAGCAGATAAATTTTATCCTAATGAACAGGTAAATAGAGCAATTTTCGGAACCACACTTTCCAGAGCACTCCGATGAGATAAATACAATGGTGGACAAAATCGATATGCGAAACATTTAGATGCTCTGTATGCGAGTCAGATTATTACCAGCAAAGATAAACCGTTCAATCGGGAGCTAAGAGGATATGTCATGTTGATGATGATGAGGGCTGATAAAAATATTACAAAAAGTTCATATCTTACTTTCACTTCGCTTCGATGAACTCAGACCTTTGTCCCCAACACCACCACGACAACAAACAGTTCGCAGTTTACTCAGACAGAGTTAACATTTATCAAAAACATTAATAAGTCTTATCAATTTACTGAAGGCTATACTGCAGGGCAAGCTTCTGCTGGAGTCAAATATCTCCAATATTTCCTGAAAGCGAAAAAGATATATACCGGATCTATCAACGGGATAAATACTACGGCAACCCTGCAAGCACTTTTCCAGTGGCAATCGGACAATAGCATCGTCAGCGATCAAAATGATGCAGGAGCCTGATATCTCTGACCAGCCACCAGAGAGATAATGAATCCTCTGCTGAAAAAATTATTGAATCCATTGAATCCATAGAAGATGTTGAGTCATCAAAATGATACAATGTAATATTTAGCAGTGCTAGAATATTTTTTTCGAATTCCTTTGTATCCAATGGTAAATAATCTATGTTGAAACAAAGGGGGAAATAATTACACCCTATAGTAGTTTTAACTATGAAACTAACATGACGAAGGGAAACAACAAATTACACGAATTTAAACAAGAAAGACGCATCATCGATAGCGTTGAATGATGAGTCTATGAGTTACATGATGAATTCTTGGAGAAAATAAAATGACAATTTTCTGAAGAGGAACTTGAAAAATTTTCAAAAACATTTCTCAACCTTAAATATCTCAATCATGTCCCCAAGGACATTGTAGATGCATTTAAACAAGGGAGGCATTCTTCGCTCGATGGAGATACACTAACTATAGAGGTAACTATTCAAGATCAACTTGTCGGATTGTTGTATGAGAGAAGAACAGATCTTAATCATGCAGAAGTCACTTATTTCATTTTCAAAGATAAACTACAAAAACTCAAAAAAGAGATAATTAAAAAATGTAAGTAATACACACACTAAATCCGTTAATTCTTTAATCCGTTAATTTTTTAACAATGCTATTAACCGTCGGTCTGGAAATTCATGTAAAATTAAATACACCAAACAAGATGTTTTGTCAGTGTGAGAATATTCAGGATTTTGAGACATTGCAGCCAAATACGCATATCTGTCCTGTCTGTACCTGACAGCCGGGAGCTTTGCCAACCTTGAGTGAAGAGGTTCTGGAGAAAGCATTATTACTGGGCAAAGCGTTGCATTGCAAGGTGAATGAAATTTCTCAGTTTGATAGAAAATCATATTTTTATCCCGATCTGCCCATGGGATATCAGATTACTCAGTTGTACACTCCGACCAATGTCCAAGGTCAGATTCATTTCTTTTTGGAAAATTACGAGAAAGAGAGTCTGGTCCACATCATAGACGCCCATATGGAATGCGATACTGCAAAAATGATTCACCAGGGAAATGAAGCGCTTGTGGATTTTAATCGTGCCGGCACTCCTCTGGTGGAAATCGTCACCGGGCCTGATTTTACGAGCACTGATGAGGTGGTGGAATTTTTGAAAGAATTACAGAGAGTATTGAGATACAATGATCTCTCACATGCTGATATGGAAAAATGACAGATGAGAGTGGATGTAAATATTTCATTGAGGCACAAAGAAAAAGATCCCCTCGGTGTGAGAGTAGAAGTAAAAAATATCAATTCCTTTGGCATGATCAAAAGAGCCATCGAGCACGAACAAGCCAGACAGGAAAAATTATATGAACAAGGGGAAACATTTACTCAAGAAACAAGATGACGGGATGATATGAAGGGAGCATCGTATTCAATGAGATCTAAGGAAGATGCACTTGATTATAGATATTTCCCAGAGCCAGATTTGCCACCGCTGGTGATAGATGAAAGAACGATTGAACGATTGGCAAAACAAGAAATTACGGTGCCGTATGAAATTATAAAAAAATTTAAATCTGACTACTGATTTCACAAAGAATATATCAACGCGTTAATCGCTGATAAAGAAGTGCTAGATTATTTTATGCAAACGATACATCATCTGAAATCTTCTGATTCATCATCTGGAATCGTAAAAAACATAGCGAAATGGATATGCTGACCTATCATTTCACGAATAACAAAAAATCTGAAATCGATCGATGGACTCCCCTTCTGACACGACCAGTTTGTGCAATTTCTCAAATTATCTCAACCCGAGAATCAATTGAAAATCATTATGGAAGAAATGCTCAGCACAGGAAAAACCCCGGAAGAAATAATTAAAATAAAATGATTCGACGCTCCTGAGATGGACAGCTGAGAATTATGAAAAATTATTCAATCCGTCTTGGATGAGAATCCAGCGATTGTGGATCAATACAAAAAAGGAAAGGTAACCGTGATAGGATTTTTTGTCGGTCAAGTTATGAAAAAGACAGGAGGGAAAGGTAATCCGAAAGAGATACAGGAGATGGTAGAGGGAAAATTGGGGTAGAAAAGTCAGTTAAAAGGCTGCTGACTTATTGTAAGAATGAAAAACATATATAATGGCATGGTATTTAAATCTTTAAACAAAATTATAATGGAACTATCTCAATGAACAAAGTCTTTGTTAACTTTGATAAAAGATGCCTATAACTGAGAAGTTATGCTTCCTGATTTTCAAAGACATTTTGTATGGAAGATATCTGATATAGAGGAGCTTATAGAATCTTTATTAGACGACATGTTTATATGAACATTTTTAATTAATTTGGTAAAACCAAATGATATTCATTTCAAAGTTATACCTATTGATGGGGCAGAAGAAGTAAATCCTAATTATAAAGAGAATCCGCATACATTAATTTTAGATTGACAGCAAAGGCTTACATCTATATTTTATGCTTTGTATGAACCAAACAGAAAATTAATAAACACAAAATATCCTTATAGAT
>CAYUVZ010000026.1:0-3285 GCA_964448265.1 uncultured Candidatus Peribacteria bacterium
AAATATTATTATACATGAAAAAAATTATTTGATAGAATCAAGGATGACGTAAAAAGCATGAATAGAGTCTATCAATGGAGAAGACAATATGTCAGAGAAAATAAATCATGAATTTTCCCTACGCTTACCGCTAACATGTGAACCTGATGACATAATGTCCCAATTATTCTTGATAAAAAATGAATCAGGAAAATCACACCCAAAGAAGCATTCTTCGTACAATGATATCCTAGAGATTTTATTTTACCTGATATGTCCGATTCGCAGTTATATAAGCAAGCATGAAATAGCGTGTCATTGCCAGTAATTAAAAGAGTTGCCAAAAATATGGTTTTAACATTTGATTAATCAATATGTTTTTTGAAAGCCAATCTCCAAAACAAAAAACAGAATACCAGGATTTCTTAAAAATAGCTTGATGTCTGTCAAATTTATTCTCCGATTCAGATATACCATACTTATATTATCGTATTGCAGAGAAGGTTTTTTGTCGTGCCTTTGAAGCAGAAGATCTTTCGAGAAGCGATGTGTCAGCTGACGCAAAAAAAGGTAATTTATGAATTGGATTAAAAACTTTTCTGGCAGGCAATCATAAGACTTTCCAAAAGGTTGCTGAATTCAATAGTGATAAGTCGCTATATGAATGATTAGAACCAAAAGAATTAGTAAAAAGAATATCAGAACTTAGGAATGAAAGAATTGAGTTTACTAAAAATGTGCATGGTTTAGAAACATCTATATATCATTGTGTGATCAGAGAAAAAGGCAGGTTTCTAATATATGAAGAGTCTATGGATAAAATCGATTTGGCAAAAATAAAAGATGTTAAGGTGAACAGCTGATCCATTAGCTTTAGTGATTGAGGACATGACTATTCATTCCTTACTTCAAAAAGTACGCTGACGAAAAGATTTCTTACAAATCCGATTATTTTTGATTTTCCAGTTGAGATATTGGAAAACCCTCTTGAAGAACTAAATAAATTATTGGTAAAGGGATGATTGGTGTTCGAAAAAGAAGTAGTGATTAAAGAAACAATCTATCTTCCATTGTATGGTAGCAATCAACTTGTTTTTGAAAAAAGCGGACTTAATCAATGGAATGCATGAGGCAGAAAAAGAGATCCAAATGAAGTGTATGTACCTATCCCTGCGGAAATTCATAAAAGTTTTCCGACATTCTTCCCAAATAGAGAAACATCTTTCAATTTAAAATTACCTAATTGACAAATAATGCGTTCGAAAGTTTGCCAAGATTGAGGAAAGGCGTTAATGTCTTATTCTAATAAGGAGCTATGACAATGGATATTAAGAGATGTATTAAAACTGAATGAGTGAGAATTATTGAATTATGAAAAGTTACAACATCTAGGGATAGACTCTGTTAGAATTGATAAAATAAGCGATGAAGATTTTGAGATAAATTTCTCTGCTAGTTGAAGTTATGAGGATTTCAAAAATAACTTTTTATCGTAATTCAAAATTATTTCTTAGCCTTTTTAGTAGCGAGTTTTTTGGGTTTAGCTACTTTGTCAGCTGTAGCGGGCTTGGCGGGTTTCTTGGTGGGCTTCACAGTTATATCTTTCGACTTCGCTCAAGATGACAATGAAGATTGCTTCGCTTCGCTCGCAATGACGGGTTTGGTGGTAGGAAATTTTTTGGAAGTGTTTATAATAGTCAGGCAGTCTTCTAGTTTCAAGTCTGAGGCATCTTTGCCACCCTTGGGGATTTTGTAATTCATTTTTCCGTACTTGATATACGGACCGTACATACCATTTAATACAAAGATTTGTCATCCTTCGTGGTCGAAAGTCGAAATATTTTTGTTCGCGTCAGCAGTCAATTTATTTTCAATCAATGGGATAGCCTCTTCCAAAGTAATCTTGAACGGATCCAATTCGCTGGCTTTGGGGATGGAAACGAAAGTGGTTTTGTATTTCACATAGGGACCAAATCTGCCGATAGCCGCGGTGACGGTTTCTCATTTATATTCTCCCAAAGTTCTTGGTAATGAAAAGGCGTCTAGCGCTTCTTGGAGGGTGATGGTTTCTATATTTTTGCCTGCGGGGATGGAAGCGTATTTTGGCTTTTCTGTCTCTGTAGTCTGACCGATCTGGACCATCGCACCAAATCTTCCTATCCTTGCGATTACTCTTTTGCCTGAATTGGGATCGATACCCAACTCTCTTTCTCCGCTTTCTCTCTCGGCGAATTCCAGTGTCTTGGCAACTTCCGCATGGAAAGGTCAGTAAAATTGTTCTATCATTTTGGATCGTTTGATCTTGCCTTCGGCGATGTTGTCAAATTCTTCTTCTACATTTGCGGTGAAGTTGTAATCCATAATATCTTTGAAATTTGCTATCAAGAAGTCAGTGACTACCATGCCTGTATCGGTTGGGAAGAGTTTTTGTTTCTCGGCTCAGGTATTTTGCTGTTTGGTTTCTACTTTGATCTCAGCGTCTTTCAAAATCATTTCGATATAGTTTCTTACATCTCAGAGTCTATCCTCTTTGACTACATATCCTCTTTTTTGGATCGTAGAAATCGTAGGCGCGTATGTAGACGGTCTACCGATCCCGAGTTCTTCCATTTTTTTGACCAGACTCGCTTCTGTATATCTTGGTGGGTGATTTTTGAATCTTTGAGTCGCTGCAATCTGATTTGCATTTACCACTTCCCCTGTCTTGAGTACAGGAAGCATGGTGGTATCTTCTCCTCCTTCCTCATCTTCGTCATTTCATTCGAAATAGACTTTCAAGAATCCATCGAATTTGACGACTTCACCGGTAGCGATGAATTTCAAAGGATTGGTAGATATCTCTATCGTTGCCTTGGTCTTTTCTACTTCGGCGTGAGCCATCTGAGAGGCTACGGATCTTTTTCGTATGAGTTCGTAGAGTCTCTTTTCTGAAGCGTCTCCTCCGGCTGAGGGATTTTCCATGTGGGTGGGTCTGATACATTCATGTGCTTCTTGGGATCATTTACTCTTGGTAACATATGTGGTGGGTTTGGAATATTCCTTGCCGTATTTATTTGTAATTGCTGTCTCAGCTTCTTTCATTGCGAAGTCAGACATATTTACTGAGTCTGTCCTCATGTAGGTGATCAATCCTGCTTCGTATAATTTCTGAGCGACCTGCATGGTCCTGGCTACTGAAAATCATAATTTCCTACTCGCTTCCTGTTGGAGTGTGGAGGTAGTGAAAGGTGCGGAAGGAGCTTTCTTGCCTGGTTTGACTTCGATATCTGAGATGTGGTAGTTTGCGTCTTTGCAGCTTTCCAAGAA
>CAYUVZ010000026.1:3385-5032 GCA_964448265.1 uncultured Candidatus Peribacteria bacterium
TAGCATCGCCGATGAAATTTCCAATGACTTTGAAAAATGAAGATCCTTCAAATTTCTGGATCTCTCTTTCTCTCTCGACGAGAAGTTTGACAGCGACTGATTGTACTCTTCCCGCACTCAATCCTCTTTGTATTTTTTTCCAAAGAACAGGAGAAAGTTCAAACCCCACGAGTCTGTCCAAGATTCTTCTCGCTTGTTGGGCATCAATCAGATTCATATCTAGTGTTCTTGGATTTTGTATTGCATGGTCGATAGCTTGTTTAGTGATTTCGTGGAAAACAATCCTGGATGTCTTGGAAATATCTAGTCATAATTGTTGAGCAACATGTCGGCCAATAGCTTCCCCCTCGCGGTCTTCATCGGTAGCGATCCATACCTTGTCGGATTTTTTCGCTAAAGATTTCAACTCTGAAAGGACTTTGGTTTTGTCTGGAGAGACAACATATTTGGGCTGAAAATTATTTTTCACATCCACTCCCAATTCTTTCTGAGGCAGATCTACCACATGGCCAAATGATGCTTTGACTTCATATCCCTCACCCAAAAATTTCATAATAGTCTGTGATTTTGCTGGAGACTCGACGATGACTAGGTTTTTCATATTTTAATATAGCGATATAAATAAGGCAATCCGTTGTATTCAACACAGCATTGTAGTGTATTCGGACTTTATTTCAAGTATTAAAATGAGGTGTGGGCGATTGAAGGAAGGGAAAAGAGAAAAACAATTTATGAAAAATTTTGATTTGAGGTTAACAAATCCCCCGCCCCGGTAATTACCGGGGCACCCCCTTTATCCAGCTTTGCTGGATTCCCTTTGGTCACAAGGGGGTAATTGGGAGTAAATGACAAAAAGAAAAAGAGCAAATAAACTCTTTATTCTTTTGCTCCTTTTAAACTTTCGCACCTATCTATTTTTTCTACGCAGCTTCGCCGGTTAGGGTGTTGAGCAGAATAGTGTCGCCTTCATTTTTGTGCAGAGGGATCATGACTTCTAAGCCTGTCTCCAGAGTGGCTGGTTTTTTGCCAGCTTGAGCTCTATCTCCTTTGACTCCTGGAACTGTAGAAGTGATGGTGTATGAAACTGTAGCGGGTAAGATTACTCCGATGACGTTGCCATTGTATACTGTCAGATAGCAATCCATATTTTCTTTGAGATATCCTGTGATATCATCTACCATAGCGATATCTAGGTCATACATTTCACCGGTATCGTTTTCCATAAAGGTGTAGGTATTACCTGCATGATAGAGGTAGACTGCATTGTTGGTAGAGACTTCGGCTTGTTCCAAAATGGCTCAAGCATTGTAGGTAAAGTTATTCACTTTGCCAGTCACTATGTCTTTGACTTTGTACCTATCAGTAGCTCCTCATCTTCCCATGTGGGTGTGAGCAGTATCTGTGACTTTGTAAAGCTGACCATCGATTTTCAAAATGGTTCCTTTTTTGACTTCGGAAGTTGAGATTTTCATGGTTCGATTCTATGTGAGAATGTAAAAAACTTGTCACTCTGAGTCGGACTTCTCTGACGAAGAGTATAGCTTATTATAATGATTCAGTTATATCCTTCGCTGAAATGCTCAGGATGACAATGAAATGCTCAGGATGACAATGAAATGCTCAGGATGACAATGAAATGCTCAGGAT
>CAYUVZ010000026.1:5132-10754 GCA_964448265.1 uncultured Candidatus Peribacteria bacterium
TGAAATGCTCAGGATGACAATGAAATGCTCAGGATGACAATGAAATGCTCAGGATGACAATAATTATTAATTAAGTTCGAAGACTATGAGTTGGCTTCAGCCTCATAGGCTTTGTGAGAGGATATTATTTAAGTAGGTCTGATATTGAGTATTGTCGGTTTTAGCATAATTTGCTAATCCAAGGTATTGTGTGAGCACCACTCTTTCATCCTGAGTGAGTGCCTCTATCTGACTTTGCAAATTTGCTACAGCTGTTCATTGTTGTTGGGTAATGATAGATCCTGCGGCTGCCATGACTTTGGATTCATCAATTGTTTTTCCAAAGACATCAGCGACATCTCAGATAGCTAGACCATTATTTAACCTCTGAGTAAAGGTCGTCGCTATGAAGTTTAACAATGTCTGTGAGTCTGGAAAAAATCTTGCGATAGAAAGTTTGGCTCTGAGAAAGAAAAGGTCATCATCTGATAGTGTAGCGCCAAATCCAGCTCTAAATGCTGCATCATCGAGAGTGAATGCATATTTAGCACCGAGATTATTTGTAGAAAATAATTTGATATATCCATCTTTCCACATTTTTACGAGCATAGAGATAGCTCCTTGCTGTGTGATTCTGCCAGTGACAGGATCTCTGGTCGCGAAAAATCTGTTGAATAGCGATTCATTTCCTTCACCCATCACCACCGTACCGATATTGGGATCGATCACCAAATATTTCAGATTTGTATTTTTTAATCTTTGGTATGCGGTACATGAATTATTGTCTGATGTTTGCTCTCGGAATCGGTTTAACATCCCATCACCTTTGATATTATACTGATTTTTGAGGAAGTACTGGATGTAGGTTCATGCGATCAAAATTCAGTCTGTATTTGGTCTGTCCTTGGTCGCGTCTATTAATTTGTTGTAATGAGGGAATTGCATATTAAATACATCTTTCCATCCATATCATGATTTCACTACATTTTTTTGCTGAAGGTCAGCTCCTACTTCGGTAATAGTTCCATTGTTCATTTTGTATCGTAAGAATGGTCAGCTCGCTCCTTGAGATGATATCCTGACGAAGTTCATAACAAATTGTATGACCATCCAAACAGCCAGTAAGAAGAGTACGATATACATCATGGTATGTTCTTTTTCGTCATCGACATCTTCAAAGATATGTTTGAGGAAATTTGCGACTGTAATAATCGTCCGCATGATTAGTCCTATTCCATACCAGACGATTCCTCATCAGATAATCCATCGCACAGTCCATCCGATAATAGTGATGGCTGAAAGCATAGCCATTTCTTTATTTTTCTTTCATAGTGCGTATGCGAAACCTAGCACGATAAGCACAAATATTGAGAGCCAGATAAATCCGATATCGGTGTAATAACTACTGAGATTTTGCAATGATCGATTGAAGACGACATTGAATATCGTGAGGTATCTATAAGGAATCAATATCTTTCCTGCTTCTGTTCTGATAGAATGATCTTGGTAAAATCATCTTAGTTCTACAATCTGGTTTCTAAACTCTGTGGGATTGATGGTCCCTGTAATATTTTTCGTTTCGTAGACTTGTATCGCTCAGCTGAGGAGATCATATATTTTGCTTTGAGGAGTGACTTGAGCAAACAATGTGCGGATAGTTGTAATATCAAATGCATCGATAGCCTGTGCATGCGTACAGAGCAGTTTTGCATCAGCATTTAATCCGTAGCACATATTGTCTCTCATATAGACAAGTCTCAGCAATCCGTATCATAAATTTAATCAGGCTCCTTTGTCTATTTCTTTCCATCCATATCAGACATATCTTCCTATATCTTCATTTGTGACCACAGCCTTTTTGACTCAAGCTTGAAGTTCTTCTTTGGTAAATGTAATGGTCTTACACTGATCTACTGACATGCTCGAAGTATTTAAAGCTGTCGTGTCTACTTGTGTCTGTCCTGAAAGCGCAGTAATGGGCTCGGTAGTTGCCAAGAGTGGTTTATTAACTAGAGATTTGTTTTGTGCGAGAAGGACGTTTTTGACAAATGCTCATGGATTAAGATCATGGTTACGAATCTGTATTACGATTGCATTGGGTCATTTGAAAACAACTAAAGTCACGATAATAGCTAATACTCGGATGCCGATATATTTCATCAGTTTTTTGGTAGTTGATCGTTGTCTGTGTTTCCTATAAAGTCTTATGACTCCAAGAGCCACGATGATAAGTCCGATAATTGCAATTCATTTTCCTCATCCTACAGATAACATATCTGGTGCATTTGCCATTTTTATAATACCCATCACTCCTATGGCTATGATTCCAAACCCTAGAGCTATAATTTCATCTATCCATAGGCCGATAAGGAGTATCCCAAAAAGTGCGATGTCGATGATGGCGGTAGGTTTACACATACTCGCTAATGCAAACATCCCTCATGAAATCAAAATATATTTCAGAGAATTTTTGTTAAATTCTGCTCCTTGTTCGTGATTGTCTAGAATATGTTTGAGAAATATAAATCATGAAAGGATCGCCAATATCGTCATGGCCATCACTCATAAATCAGTTTTGTTGTCCACGAAAACCAAGAAAGCACCCATTCCACTTGTCAATCGAAGCAACAAGATTGCCCATCCTGCGTAGAAGCTGATGCTCGTTTTTTCTTCACTTTGATTTGTCTTTGCACTAAAATAATCGATTACTTCTTTGATCAATCCTGTACCGAAAATTAGCACAAGAATTCCACTCAAAAAATTCATCGCTACTGCTATGGTATCTGGAGCTAATCGAAATCGGCTCTTGATAGGCTGAATCAAAGCAAACCAGAAGGCGATAAACATGTGTCGGAGGTATGTTGCAGTATTTGCTACTTCGCTATTTCATCGCATGACTCCTCCATTTTCTGCCAAGACTTTGGGCACATACATATATGCGTGATTAGCATCCCAAGCCGTAGAATAGGGGATAAACGACAGTTGAAATCAGTATAAATAATACATAATCGAAAGAGCAAACAAGATAATCCCTATCCATTTCCATCGATTTTTTTTGAGATTAGAGATGTGAAATTCGCTAAATAAATCTGAAATAATATGTGCGTATGGCTCCATATGTGTTTTCATTTTCCATATCATATATCCTAGTCCAACGAAGATGATCCAAATCAATCGTCCTTGTAAAAGGTAAATCATAGAGAGGACATATATGATGAGAAGAAAAACTCATAATCAGATTCCAAAATTAATCAGCATTTCTTGTCGGTGAGTTTCTTTGAATTTAATTCGTTTGTTGGAAATCCAAGTACCGAAAGCAGTCAATCCGACCAAAGTGTATACTCATAGAAAATAGAGAAGCAGCGTATTTAAAATCAAAATAATCAGTCCAGCAGATCATCCGACAATGCCTCATTTCACTATCGAATATGCGATGCTGTAGAAGATTAAAGTCAGAGGGAGGATATAGATGAAGAAATTTTTTACTTTGAAAGTTTTGGCTTTGATGCAGTATCGAAGGGGAATGCCTATCGCGACCACAGCTCGGATTATAAGTTTTCGATTTTCCCAGTTTGCAAACATAGATTGATAGTAGGTGTGGTTTGCCATGAATTCATTGAAAATGGATATCCCGAAAAAGCTGAGAAGGAGAATCATCAGGATTAGGAAAACTTTTTTCATGCTGGAGAGAATGTGAGAAGGTAAAAGTAATGATGGGGTGCAATGGTATAAAAGGAGCAATGGTGCAAAGGGTATCTTTATGACCTTTTGTTCCCTTGCGCCTTTGCACCCAATTGATTAATTAGTTTCTTTGGGTTTGTCGTAGAAGATATGAAGGAGTAATTTTGTCAGATGAACATTTAAAAACAATACAAGCAGCATCGTCACGATCATCATAGATCCAAATCATTTGAACATATTTGTCCCCATAGAGAAAAGGACAAATGCAATCAATCCTGTACTGATTTGTCAGTCTCTAATCGCTGTCCAGCTTCTTTCTTTCGCATGATCAATGGCTCAGGAAATGCTCTTTCCATCTCTCAATTCTTCACGCAGTCTTTCATAAATCAATATATTCGCATCCACTCACAATCATATAGACAGGATAATGGCTGCTATACCACTCAGTGATAATGCATAGTCAGTCAGCTTCATAAATGCTCCTAATACCGCTAGAAATGTGATCATAACTATGGCAGTCAAAAACATTTTTTTGGTTCCATACATACAATATATTAGCATCATGATAGCAAAAAATCCTGCTACTCCTGCCCAGAGAGATCCTGTAAGAGCATTGGTTCATAGTGTGGGACTAATCTTTTCTTCTTGCATCAAAATTAATGGAGCTGGTAAGGTTCCTTCATTTAATGCACTCGCTAACTCTTTGGCTGAATCCACAGTAAACCCTCCGTTGATCTGAGCCGTTCCACCACAAATTTTAGTCTGAATATTTGGTGCTGTCAGTAGATTTCCTCCTACGAAGATAGCCATAGGATTGTTTACATTGGCTGAGGTGATGGTACAAAATATCTCTTTTCATTGGTCATTGAGATTGATTACGACGACGGGTTCTCAGATCTCTGATGTTGTCGTGTTGGCAAAATTGAAATAAGCTCAGTTTAAGATACGGTTTTGCTCATCAGTGGCTGGTATCCAAGTTTCTCTATCTTGGACGAAAACATCTTGTAAAGCATAGACGATGGTCTGTTTCCCTGAGAGGGTGACTTCCTTTTTGTCTATCACGCTAAACATAGTGTATCCATTTAATTTAGTTCAAGTGCCTTGATTGAGGACAGATCCGCTCGCATTGTTATTGTACACTGTCGTATATGTTCCTTTCAAAATCCCATAGACTTCACCTATCTTTGCATTAGCCAAAGTTTTCTTATTCGCTTGATATATCTCAGGTAATTGATCTATAGTATTGCCTGTAAAGAGGCTAGAATAGATGTTTTCTGACATTCTGCCTTCTACCAATTGTTGCATTGGGATCTCTGGACTCTTGGTTACTTCTTCCAAGATTTGGCTTGCGATTGTACTTCTTGCCTGCATACTTGCTTTGGTGGGTGTCTCTTTGTTTTGTAATTTAAACTCTAATTCCAATGTCTTTCCAATAATTTTTTTCGCTTGGTCGAGGTCAGCAATCCCTCAGAGTTCAACTACGATATAATCCTGATTATTCATATTTTGGATATAATCTTTGTAGTCAGAAACTCACAACTTAGATACTCTCCCATCGATATTTTTCATGATAATATCTTCGATAGTTTTCTCTACGGCTTTGAGTTCAGTGAGATTGGTATATATCTTTTCGTACTTATCGAAAGCAATCTTGTAGGTCAGTCTCGTACCTCCAGAGACGTCTAATCCTTTTCTAAAATTTTGCAGTCCATGTTGGGTAAATACGAGATGTCTCTCGCCAGTAGTAGGATTGAAGCTCCTTCCTACAAAAAGAATAATAATGAGTGAAACGATGAAGAGTCCTACAAATAGGAGTTTTTTGTCGATTTTCATGAGGAAACAAACACAAATAAAAAATCTTTCAATAACGAAAAATATTGCGATACCGATTTCTATTTTTTTAGGTTTTGAATTCAAGGTGAAAAGATTTCTGTTTTGAGGGGAACAAACCCACCCCAACCC
>CAYUVZ010000027.1:0-10417 GCA_964448265.1 uncultured Candidatus Peribacteria bacterium
ATAGAGAACTGATCGAAAGGTCAGTTTTTTTGTACTTATTTAATATAAACAGAAATATCTTTCCTATCTCTAGTTGAAATAAAAAAACAAATAGCTAGTATTTCCATCGTACAATTTTTATGTTATCAAAAGTAAAATGGCTCTCACTACCCGCACACAGGATTACAGCGAACGGTACAATCAGATTGCTCAGGAATTAGCTGAGAATTCTGATGTTAGATGATGTATGGTCATCAAACCGTACGGATATGCGCTCCGAGAAAATATCAGAGATGTCTTGGATAAGATGTTTAAAAATACCGGGCATGTGAACGCATATTTCCCGCTATTTATTCCTAAATCATTTTTGAATAAAGAGGCTGATCATGTAGACCATTTCGCCAAAGAATGCGCTATCGTCACTCATTATAGATTGAAAAAAGATCCCGATGGAAAGGGACTCGTCGTCGATCCTGAAGCGAAATTGGAAGAAGAATTGATTGTGCGTCCTACTTCGGAAACGATTATCTGGAATAGTTACAAAAACTGGATTCATTCCTATCGTGATTTACCGTTATTAATCAATCAGCGAGCTAATGTTGTAAGATGGGAGATGAGGACGAGATTATTTCTCAGGAGCGCGGAATTTTTATGGCAGGAATGACATACCGCACATGCCACTGCCAAAGAAGCTGACGATGAAGCGAGAAAAATGCTCGCGGTCTACAATGATTTCTGCGTAAATTTTATGGCAATCTCTCCAATCCTGGGGATTAAGCCTGAACATGATAAATTTGCTGGTGCAGTCGCCAGTTACTCTTTTGAGCCTATGATGCAGGATGGGAAGGCACTGCAGGCTGGTACGAGTCACAATCTCGGACAAAATTTTGCCAAAGCATTTGACGTGAAATTTACCAATCAGAAAAATGAATTGGAATACGTCTATGCCACCTCACGAGGAGTTTCTACCAGACTCATTGGTTGAATCATTATGGCTCATGCAGATGACAAGGGATTGATTCTCCCTCCTGCCCTCGCACCTTGGCATGTCGTGATTGTGCCGATATTTAAGACAGCTGAAGACTTGAAAAAAATCAAAGAATATATCCAGCCTCTCATTGAGAGATTTGAAACTACGCAACTAGATTTTAAATCTGAATATTTCAAAGATAAGATTGCCTTGAGACGAAAGATTGATGAAGATGAAAACAAAACTCCTGGTCGAAAATTTAACGAGTACGAACTCAAAGGTGTGCCGATTAGACTCACGGTTGGGCTCAAAGATATGGAAGCTGGGACCTTGGAAGTATTCAAGAGAGAATCTGGAGAAAAATCTTCAGTCAAATTGGAAGAAATCGATTTGCATATCGACAATTATCTCTACAAAGAACAAAATAATTTGTTGAAAAAAAATAAGGCATTTAGAGAAGAACATACCTTCGTCGTGGACAGCTATGAAGAATTCAGAGAAAAAATCGAGCAGGGATTTGTGCTTGCTCACTGGGACTGAACAGCCGAGACTGCTGAGAAAATCCAGGATGAGACGAAAGCTACGATCCGCTGTATCCCTTTTGATAGCGAGTTGGAAGAAGGGAAATGTATCCTTACGGGCAAGCCTAGCAAGCAAAGAGTGGTATTTGCAAAGAGCTATTAAAGAAAAAATCGGCTTAAAGGATGAAATTGTGTGCTGGGTACATTAAAAAATAGTACTATTTCCGGTCCAAATGAGGTCCATTTACGGTCCATAATATGTGGATTTGCCTATTCAGAATACCTTGATTAGTCATTTATCCTTTAGCGTCTGTAATTCTCTTTTGAGGGTAGTAGAACTGATATTAAACTTCTTGAGCATTATTTTGGAGGTGATTCTCTTTTTTTCTTTGATAAAGACAACAAAATGTATTTGTCTATTGCTTAGTCCTGTTCTTTCCAGTTTTTTCTCGAATGCTTCATCTTCCCTGATAGCTTCAATATGCTTTTTGAGTTGAGTTAGTTCATGCTCAAGTCCAGATAAAAAATATTCAAGAAATGCCGTGCTCTTTATCTTCCTATCAAAAGCAGTATAAAAATTATTTCAGATGTGAATAGCTTCATAATAATGTTTTAGATCAGTATCATAATATTCTTCCAGTGAAAAATATTTCTTTGTATTGAATCCATTTTGATAGAGGAAAAGCTGTGTTAAAGCTCTTGCTGTTCTCCCGTTCCCATCAATAAAAGGATGAATGATAACAAACCAATGATGCAATATTCATGCTCTGATAATGGGAGAAATATCTTTTTGGGAATTAATAAAATCCAATAGAGCTAACATATATTTGGGGACATCTTTTCGTTCTGGAGGAAGATATATAATACCGCCCCCTTTGTTGTAAATAGCATTCTGCTGTCTTCTGTATGCCTTCTGGAGTCATTCAGATAAAATGTTATGAGTAGTCAATGCATGTATTTGAAACACATCTTTTTCTGTAATGGATTTCCCTTTTTCTCTACTCTCTATATAATCCAAAACCTTCATATAATTCATCAATTCCTGTTTATCCCTTGGTCTGGCTTTAATATTCTTACCTTGAAGTATTTGCTCTGCGTCAGTTAAATCAATCTGTGATCATTCAATTTTTGTAGAAAAGACTGCACTACGAAGTCTAGCTATTTTCTTGAGTTTCTGTTCCCGTTCAGGGACTATTTTCGCATTTTCAATTACTCACCGGATAGAACGTATCTTTTCAATCTTTGCTATCATAGAATTAGTGATCTGATAGTTGAACATAGATGAGAATAAATAGAATAAAGACAGTTTTAATATAACGATTCGATTGATTTTTCCAAGGAAAGATTTTTTTTATTTCATCATCGAGTTGATCACTCCTCTCGTTTTTGGTCCCAGATACCCACGAAGGGAAAGTGCATCTTTGTCGGAGATCAGATTATATTTTTTTTGGAAATCATAGAGAGCATCTATGGTTTTTTGTGAATAAATTCCACTGATCATGCCGCTAAATAGTCCCTGGTCCAAGAGAAATTGCTGAAGTTTTCTGACTTCACTACTCTGCTCATTTTTTTTGTATGGTCTGTAAAACTGAAATGCTGTTGATGGAGCTATTACAACGGGTGTGGCGGTAATCGATGTCGTGGACTGGGCAAAAGGTGCCAGCGCAGAAGCGATAAGCGTATCTAAAGTCGTCTCTTCGTATAAATCCGCAGGTAAAAAATTCCTAGCGATCATGTCTAATTTCATGGCATATCTCGTCAGAGGTCCAAAAGTCCCGCAATCTGGATTACTGCGAGAGACGATATGCGTACGCAGTTGATAATTGCACACGGCCGTCTGGGTATGCACATCATAGCTACCGTTTCGATAACGCGAAGACAGATAGCCTAGTTTGACGAGATACTTTTGCAATGTTCGCGTCCAGATATCCTTTCTACCTAGCTCTAGCTGTTGGACTCGTAATGCAATGTCGAAAAAATTTTTGAAAACTGCTATGTGGTCACGGTCAAATCAGAGTATCGCGGATGTGGTCAAAAGTCACGGATTACATAGATATCCTGTTAATATTTTTCTACCAAAAGTTAATGCTCTGACAAGTCATGCTTCCCCAGTCCCCATCCACATATCGATACGATCGTAGCTTTGATTTCTTTCCCCTGACAGGACAATAGCCCCTCCTCTGTCAGCTATTTCTCCCAATCCTCGACCAGGGAAATAGACTAATGAGCCAAAAGCGTAGGAAGCAGGTCCTGCAAGCATCCCATTGAAAACTTCCTTGCCTGAAGCTCAGGCATAGCCTTCGCCATTTAATATTTTTTCTTGAGTGAAATCTTCCTTGTAGTAAAATGCCTGCCCGCTTTGAGGAGAATAATAGGAGGTCACGGTAAAGGTCTTTTGCACACAGCCGGAGAATGAGGTATCAGCACTAGCGAAACTGATACAGCCATAGGCTAGGCAGAGCATGGATATTCCGATGAGCGATTTTTTCATGATGATGAGTATTTTAAAATATACGGTCAATTGATAAATTATAGCAGTAAAAATGCAAACCTTTTGCTAATTACCTGGCGACAAAAAGGTGTTGATAAAAATGCGGATTTTTTTATGCTACGGGTATGTTTGAAGATTTTGAAAAAAAACTGAATCATCGATTGTTAGATTTCATTATATGAGGTTCTTATCTAGGAGACCGCGGGGAGAACTTTTTTGTGAATATAAAAAAAATCGCCATGGAGGCGTATGAGCATTTACTTGCTAAGTTCAAAGAGTTTCAGAGGTGGTATAGAGAATAATTTGCTGTTGGCTCCCTTTGCAAAGGGAGTACCCCTCGGCGTGCCGGGGGGGAGGGATTTTGAAACTGTTTAAAAAATCCTCCGTCTCGCATTCGCTCGACACCTCCTTTAAAAAGGAGGGCATCATTGAAAATGGTTTATACATACTCTTCAGCTAAATCAGCCACCTTTTTCATCATCTCTACACACTGCACAGGGTGCTCGCCGACTGCAGTTTCTCAGGAGAGCATGACGAAATCTGCTCATTCAATAACAGCGTAAAAAATATCATTGACCTCTGCTCTGGTAGGCAAAGGATTGTGGATCATAGATTCGAGCATTTCCGTAGCAACGATTACTTTTTTGTTTGCATTCCTTACGGCTCTGATGATTTCTAATTGATAGACGGGAATATTTTCTATCGGCAACTCTGTTCACAAATCCCCCCTGGCGACCATGACCATATCACTGACCTTTGCGATAGAGGCAATATTTTTGATGCCTTCTTCATTTTCTATTTTAGCAATAATCTTGATATGCTGCCCATCGTAGGAATCTAGAAAGGTCCTCAATTCCTGCATATCGTGAGCTGAACGAACAAAGCTCAAAGCGACGTATTCGAATCCTGCTTCGATAGCGTAGAGAACATTTTGTTTATCTTTGGCTGTGAAACTCGGCAACTGAATATGCACTCCTGGCAAGGTAACATGTCTTCTCGAACCGACCGTGAAATCGTTTAATGCTTGGACAAGAATAAAATCTGGTCACTTTTCGAGGACTTTGACTTGAAAAAGTCCTGCATCGATTTTGATGATACCATTAATTTTCACGTCTTGAATCAAATGGGAATAATCACAAAAAAGTGATGTTTGATCAGATTTTTTTATTCATTTCAAATCTATATATATCTTGAAAGTGTCTCCTGTTTTGTAAATTTTGGGTGTTGTTAATGTACCAGTTCTGACGCAAGGTCCTTCAGTGTCTAGGAGAAGGGTGAATTTTTTCCCAGACTCTTTTTGCACTTTGCGGATCATCTGCACATACGGTTTCGCTTGATCAGGCGTATAATGTGCAAAATTTAATCTAAAAATATCTGCCCCTGCTTCATGCAGTTTGAGGAGATTTTCTTTGGTCGTACTTACAGGTCAAAGGGTGGCGATAATTCACGTCATCACACAAATCTACAAAGTATAAAGCGTAGTATCTTTTAAAGTTTCGAGAGCTGAATTAATTTTGGACATATCATTGGCATACAGTGTGCACAGAGATTCTCCTTTTTTCACCCCATCACCTAATTTTTTGTGAAGATAGACTCATGCTTGTAAGTCAATGGGAGAGCCCAATCCTCTGGCTAAGGAATTTAAAACTTTCATATCGATATTTTTCACTTTCCCATTTTTAGTGGCTTTAAATTCTTTGCTGAGCGTAGCTAATTTCAAAGATTCTGATTGGATGTTTGGATTTTTTCCATGCTGAGCTTTGATGATGGATTGCATTTTTTTCCATGCTTTGCCTGATGTTAGTTGAAGCATAGCGAGGTCATATGCCTTCTTGCCTTTGGCCATACCGACAAGTTCGATAATTTTGCTGGATAAATAGACGGCCTTGGTTTGCAAATCTAGTGGTCTGAGTTTGTGTTGTTGTAACACTCTCAAGACTTCTCTCACTTGAAGGACAGCGCCCACACCTGCTCCGATAGGCTGTAATGCTGGAGTAATCTCTACATGGACTTTCATGCCCAATCTTTGGCCGACATATTCATATCTTTTTTTCAATCGTAACGCAGTTTTCTGATCTGGCACTTTGGCAGTAGGTCATACGGGAATATCAATCAGTGAATGGTTGATGCCCATTGCATATTTTTTTGCCATGATACTGACGATGGTTCTGGAGTAGGATTGCATAGATAAGGGATATGCTACCTTAATTAACTTTTCATCTGCAGGAGCGAGGTCCAATCAGCCTCATCGTACGAGGCAACAATTTTGGTCTCTGACTAATTTTTCTATCTCGGGTTTACTGAAAGAAATATTCATTAGGACGCTCACACATTCTCCTGTGGCTGCTGGCGTCGTAATCGCCTTGGAAAAAGTTTTTGGCATTTTGATTCACAATGAAGTGAGTAATGGAATCATAATCATGGTGGTTTCATTTCCTGGGACTCCTCCCATACAATGTTTGTCTGCGACTACTCCTTTGAAATGCAGCATTTCACCAGTTTCTGCCATAGCTTTTGCCATCCAATACATTTCTAAATCTGTGGAAGGATGTGAAAATCCCAATGCAGAAAAATACGTAATCAGCGTATCGGTAAAACGATTGTCAGCGATATCTTTCATAATCGAGTAAAACTCAGATTGATTCAGTTTTTTTCATTGTAATCATTTTTTGAGCGAATCTAATGCTTTGGAAGTGGTTTTGGTAAAATGGACTTGTACTAGTTCTCACCCTTTGATATGGTATTTATTTACGACATCGCAAGGGATACCGATTTCATGCATATTCACATATCTATGAGTCAGGTTTACATCTAAAACGATTTCTTTGCCTTTGTAAAAAACAGATACCTTATCAAAGGCACTGATCCCATATCTGGCAGCTTGGGTTTCGTTTAAAAGCACGGTAAGTTCTTCTCACTCGGTAATATCGATGAGTTTTGTTTTGGCTGAAAACAGGTCCTTCATGTGTGATAATCATTAGTAATAAAATCTATGCCTTGGCTTGTCCTATGTATGCTTTGGCTTTCTGGAATAATTCATAATCTTTGATCTCGCCATTTCCTTCAACCAAAGGAATGCTTGCTTCGTAAACAAGACTCTCGTGTTCGGTAGGAGGGACAGTAAGAAAAAGCTTGGCAGTAGGTCAAGTGGCATCATAGGTATAAACGAATTTTTCATTTCATTGCGTCAGTGTAATTTTTTGATAATTGGATCCACTATTTTGAGCGTCAAATTCTATGACCGCATCTGAAATATTTATCTTGGTCACTCATCCAGGGATGAATGCATTAGCAAGTAAATTATTGAAATCTCTGATATATTCCTGAGCTTGTTTGAGCTGTTCTTGTTGTTCCAAAGGGGCAGACGGTTCAAGTAATCACTGTAAGAGTGTGTCTGTTTCTTTTCTCGTGATTTTCTTATCTTCTTTTTCTTTTTTCAGCAAATTTTCAGGAACGCCAATTACTGGCTGGACAGGAAGTTCTTTTTTAATCTGAACCTGACCAGAGAGAGATTGCCCTTCGTTAGACATGATATCGAGTTTTCTGTCTAATGCCATCGCTGAAATAAAAGGAGTAAAATTAATTGGAAGGTACGGTAGAACCTTTCTCTATAGTTTCTTTGATTACTTTCATATCTTCATTTTGCAAAGGGATGAATATGGTATCATAGGATTTTTGTGTAGCATCATGAAATTTTCATTCTCCATTTCTTCCTTCATTTTTGTCAAATACATATTCTAATGTCCCTCCATCTCTGAGAATCGTGATTTCTCGTCATCCCTCTTTGACAGTGCAAATATAGGTCAGAAGTTTCTTTCACATATCTTTGTAATAGAGGATGTATATTTCTTCTCATGTGTTTGATTCAGCTCTATTGAGGTGGACAGCATGAGTCCCGTCGACATATTGCACATCATATTCCTCTTTGTTCTCTGCATTTGAAGGGGCGTCTTTTTTGTGGCCCTTGACTGCTTTATCTATGATTTTGTTCATATCATCTTTAAAGTTTCTTATTTTCTCATCTTTTTCCTTTTCGCTTAATGGCTTCTCTTGGTCAATACCGGGGATAGATTTTTGCAAATCATTGAGTTCATTTTTAAATCAGGAAAGCATAGTTTCCTCAGGACTTGATTTCGGTTTTTCTACAATTTTGCTCTGCATGGGAATGGGGTAAATATAAAAGCTAACAACTAACATTTAAAAGACTAATTAATTATAGTCCAAATGCGAAATAATGCAAATTTTGAAGGACAAAAAAAACGGGCAATATGGCCCGAAATAAAGTAAAAAAAACTCTATGTTAATTAAGAGTTATGGTTCAAAATTTATTCTGTTCTTTTGCCTTGTATTTCTCCAATATACCTGGTATCGTAAGATCCAAAACATCTTGTAAATACCCCCTCTGTATACTTTGGCTTAACTGAGTAAAATCTTCTGATGCTACTTCATCTTCACATACAGTTGCGAGATCCATGCCCAGAAAGTCTGCAAATTCATCAATAAAGGCTTCCCTCAATGGAAGATCCAAGGTATCTAACTTATATTCTTTTAATTTGGCATGCAAAACATGCCTCGCATATTCTTTGGTCTCTTCTAGCCTAGCAAGTAAATCATCATCGTCTGCATTGGAAAAAAGCGCGTCTAAAACATCGTCACACAGTGCTTGTATTTTTTCCTCGAATATTTTATTGTCTTTTAAATCTGCAGTATCTCCTAAGCTCTCATCCTGAGGCAGGATTGTGCTCAAAAGATCCTCTGACGCCCCCCTTTCTAATGTTTGTCTGTTAATGAAAACTCATTGAGAAAACTCATTTTTGAATGTATCTTTATCAATACTCCCTCATTTTCAATAATCAATATGCATTGAGTTTCTAATAAAATAAAATCTAATTACTCTCTGCTCTTTCTGAATGTCTCACTTCCTTATTTTCTTTCTTTTCAAAAAATTCAATTGCCTGAGCTAATTCTTCGTGAGTCTTGGCATATTCATGGATATCTATTCATTGTTTGTACGCCTCGCAAGATTGAACTAAGGCGGTAGCACCTTTCTGGGTTCCACCTGGGTGGGCGTGACAGCCTGCTCCCATCGTGGTAATAAAGTCTACATTACCCATGACATCGATAAATGGTTTTAAAAGAGTTGGATTGAGACCGCCGGAAATAATTGGCGCGCATTTTTTCATTGTCCTTCGGGAATCGTCTTCAATGGTAACATGATGATGAAGGTCTTCTTGGACTTTATGGATGAAATCTTGATCTTTTTCTGGGATTTCTCCTCGTGACTGGCTGAAAAAATGACCTGCAGCTTCGTACCCGAGAATATTATGTGCCGCTGTAACATCTTCTTCAGGTGTTCCTGCCATTTTTCCTACTCCGGCAGTTCAGGTGTGAATTCACGAAGCTCCTGCGAGTCTAGCAAATTTAGACAAAACTAATACGGAGAACCCGATTGGATTTTCTGGTCTGGTATACGCACCGTGACCAGCTCTATGAAAGTGAATAAAGACATCAGGATATTTTCTTCTCAAAGTTTGGACAGCCATTCGTCATGCCGTGGTTCCGTCAATGAGGAAGGCATAACTCCCCTTCTCCATACCGGAATTGACCACCATTTCACATCTGGAAATCATGGTATCGTAATCTGAAGCAGAAACATTGAAAGAATGGACCTTTTTGTGTCCCGTCTCTTTAACGGCTTTCGCCATCGCTTCTGCGACATTTTTTACCATCTTATCATAAGGGCAAAAATCCTGATTTGCCTGAGGTTCGTCGTTTTTGACGAAATCACCGCCACCGACTCGGAAATCATAGGCGACTTCGGCGTATTCAGAAGAGGTCAATCACATTTTTGGTTTGACGATGGTTCAGAGGATTGGTCTGTCGTAGATGTCTAAATATTTTCTCATATCGTCTATGGTGTAACTTGGTCCGTCGTATTGTTCCAACATCGCTGATGGGAATCGGACATCAAGTAATTTTAAGGCATTCACCTCTTTCATTCAGAAAATATTTCAAGCAATGTAGGTAAGAATATTCTGAACATTTCCTCCACGGTCAAATAATCTTCGTGGATACGCGATCCAAACGAGGTTTTTCTCCAGATCAAGTTTGTACACCAGTGAATTCATTTCACGAGAAAAAGGAGTTTCTGTCTGCACTGCGAAATTGGTTCCGGTGCTAGATTCTGCAGAAACTTCACAAGCGGCCTGGAGCATATTTAACTTTCCACCAGGGATGAGATGGAATACGCAGAGCATATATTCGCCATTTTTTGGATCTTTGAGATCGAGGTTTACATAGGCGGATTGGTGAGAATTTAATGTAGCTTGCATTTCGTCTAGGGTCATTGGGTATGATTAGAAGATTAAAAGATTAGTAAGATTAGAAGGTTTTGAATACTATTTGTCATCCTGACCCCGACGAATTTCGGGGGAAGGATATAACTCAATTACTTAC
>CAYUVZ010000028.1:0-9965 GCA_964448265.1 uncultured Candidatus Peribacteria bacterium
TTTGTCATCCTGACCCCGACGAATTTCGGGGGAAGGATATAACTCAATTACTTACAACAGTTATACTCTTCGCTAAAACGCTCAGAGTGACATAACTTATTTAACCAATTCTCCTCGGTCGCCATTTTTTAGTCCTGCGGCATTTGCTTCTTCGATGTCTATATGAAAATCCAACGCGTAATCATCTCTTGCCCTGACCACAACATGTTCAAAAATAAGCCCTCTGATTCATTCTATCTGGATCTTAATTTCCTGTCCATTACTAATGCCAAGATCCTGGGCCTCTTTGACGGTACAATGCAGGTGTCTTTGGGCAACAATCATCGCTCCTGAGCATAATTTCTCTCCAGCAGGTCAAACTACCTTGATACTTTCCCCACCTTCTATTTTCCCCGATTCTTTGATAGGAGCTTGGGTTCCCATGACAAAATTATCTCATAATAAGATTTCAATCTGAGTCTGTTTTCTTTCTGGTCCTACAACCCTGACGTTGGGGATGCTTCATTGCGGTCAGACTAAGGTCACGGTTTCTTTGCACGCGTATTGTCCGGGCTGAGTAATGTCCTTCAATTTCTGAAAAACATACCCCTTGCCAAATAATTTATCTGCATCTTCAGGCGAGAGATGGATGTGTCTATTGGAAATTCAAATCGGGAGTCTCATGAATAGAATTTATAATTTAAAATTTATAAACAAATAAATTTAGAATTTAGAAAGCTTAAATTTAGAATTAATATGCATTTTACTTTATGCTAGCAATTTTTAGTTTCTTCATCACAGCATCTATCTGTGTATACAATTCCTCAACCGTCCCATCATTCGTCAATTTATAATCAGCTAGAGCCATGCAATTTCTAATGTTTTGACTTGAGGGATTGTCAGATTCCATCTGTGCATCTTCCTGGCGTTTAAATTCTCTAAATGAAACATGGTCTTTCTCTCCAGCTCTCAAGACGATTCTCTTGTATCTGATTGCGATATCAGCGTCTAATGAGAAGAGATAGAAATGCTGTCATTTTGCCCTCAATGCGTCTATTTCCCCTACTGCCATGAGATGCTCTATGACAGCATTTTTTCATTTTTTCTTGGCCTGGGCATACAATTCTTCGGCGATATATCCCGCTCCATAGCGTGCACGGTAGTAGTTCGCGATATAGATATAATTATTTCTATTCAATGGTAAATTATGCTCTTTACATCTTTTTTTCAATACATCCACTGTCGCAGAAAAATGGGCGAATCCGTATTCTTTGTCCAGATAATCGACAATAGTTCATTTACCAGCTCATTGTGTGCCAGAGATACCGATGACAATCATGTTACATCAAAAAAAGATAAAACTGACCAAGCAAAGTCAGTATATTTATTTTAATATGGAATTGAAAGGAAAAGTTTCAAATAAAAAAAATATCTATAGCTAGATATTCAAAGTTATGAGTATGCGGGTTGAGAATGAAGGATAAGGGTAAGAATGAAGAAAAATCTTTCTAATTCATTCTTGGACTTCATTCTTCATCTTCTTCTTAAAAATCGAAAGATTTTTTAGGGTGGCAGGGGATCGAACCCTGGACCACTGGCTTAAAAGGCCATTGCTCTACCGACTGAGCTACCACCCCAACTAACTCCATTTCTGGAGCAATGGATTGGGTATACTAAATAAACCCTTTTAACTTCTTGTAAATCTTGGAACAGATTTTTACTTTCATTTTTGTACCATCCTCCAAAGTAACCTGTTTGTATATCAGGTTTGTCTTGAAAGTCCTTTTGTGTGATCTCATAGAGTGAGATCTTGTATTTCCAGATTGGGTTCATCTGCCTGTAAAATCACAAACTCTTGCCATGGAATAATTACATTTAAATTGTAAAATAATCGATTATTTCAAATCAGTGTTTTATTTTTTATCTTTTTTGTCATCTTTTCCTTTCTTATCATCTTTTCCTCATTTTTTATCGTCTTCTTTCTTTTCATCGGCTTTTGCTCACTCAGCTCAAGCTTCGCCAGTAGCAGTAGCTCCTTCTGCGGCAGCAACAACTGGTACCTCTTCCACTTCTTCTTGGAGAGTTAATACTGTAATGACTGGTTGTTCCATGTCATCTAGGATTCTAACCTTATCAGAGACTTTCAAATCTTTGACGAAGATAGTATCATTCATTGTCTTGATGTTTGAGATATCGATAGTAATATCGTGTGGCAAATCTTGTGGGAATGCCTCCACTTCGACGAAATCTTTCAATAACTGTATCTTTCATTCTCATAATTTTTCGATAGGAGATTCTCCTGTCATCTTGATAGGCACCTCTGTCGTAACCTTTTCATCTGCTTGGATGGCAAGGAAATCTACATGAAGAGCTACATCACTAACGGGGTCTAGTTGGATGTCTTGAATCAAGACAAGCTGATCTATTTTCTTCCCCTCCAAAGTTCCTTCTAGGGTAAGTGGAGTAGAGTATCCAGCTTCTTTGTATTTTTTGATGAAATCATTTTTGTTGCAGACAATAGACAATGGCTTCTGTAAATGTTTACCATAAACTACTGCAGGTATAAACCCTCTTGCTCTTAGTGCTTTCATCTTCTCATCTCATTGACGAGGCGTTATGTTTAGTTCCATGATGGAGTACAATTAATAATTTAAAATAATAATTCTGAATGCTTAGTCCTTGAATGTTTAATGAAAGAATTTTTATTTGTCACTCTGAACGTTTCAGTGAAGAGTATAACAGTAATTAAGTTATATCCTTCGCTTCGCTCAGGATGACGCATTAATTATTCAACAGTTTTACTTTTTAAGTAGGTCAATATCTCTTCTCTTGGCAGTAATCTTGCTTCTAAATTTAGCACCTTTACCTACCTTGTCTCTGATATAATAGAGTTTTGCTTTTCTAACTTTGTATTCATCCAAAAGAATAATCTTCTCAAATTTTTTGAAGCTTAGAGGATAGATTTTTTCTACCTCTACTCCAGCGACAGTTCCTCTCACAGTGAAAGTACTATCTGGATGGTTTGGCTTATTTACCTTGATGACAAGACATTTAAATTTCCAGATCCTGTTGGTCTCGCCATCACCGACCTGTTCATTGATTTCCAAAAGCATCCCTGGTTTGATATCCAGGATTTCATATTTGTTCTTTTCATAAAGGACTTTTAGTCTATCAAAATTCATTGCTCAATAAAAATTAGATAAAAAACTGATGATCATTGTGTTTATTTGTGTTTTTTGTTCATCACTTTGGCTTTCCATTTTTTTTGCTGTTCGAGATTTTTCCTGACGTCCATAATGACGACTTTCTCTACTCTAAATAACGCCTTATTTAGTTTCTTTTTTGCGTTCGTTTTTAATCTCATGATTGACTAATGTAAAATGTAAAATGTATATAATATGTCACTCTGAGTCCCCGAATCGTCGGGGGACGAAGAGTATAACTGTGATTAGTTATATCCTTCCCCCGAAATTCGTCGGGGTCAGGATGACAAACAATTATTTTTTAACCTTTTTTGCCATAGCAACATCAATCATTTTTTGCGTGATTCCTTGTTTTTTTAATCTCGCAGCAGATCTGAGTTTGGTTTTGTAGATCCATTTTGTCAGACCTTGTTTAGCTTCTTTTTTGGCAAGATCGAGATATCGTTCTATCGCTTTTTCCTTTTTCTTTCCAGATTTGACGCTAGCCCAGCTAACGTTGTACATCATGTGCTTGTACTTTGCACCACTCGTATTTCCCATTACTCAATGATTAATAGATTAAAAGATTATTAAGATTAAAAGATTTTATGTAGTGAATGAATCTTTTAATATTTAAATATTGTAATATTTTAATTTAGTTCACATACTTTGCCATATATGCAAAGGCTTTGTTCGCTTCGGCCATCTTGTGGACTTCTTCTTTTTTCTTTACTGCGAACCCTTGATTGGAATATGCAGCCAATATTTCCTCAGCTAATTTTTTGTGGATAGGTTTGCCTTTTTTGGATTTGGCAGCATCCAATATCCGTTGAAATGCATGAAATAATTTTTTGTCAGTTCTCACTTCCACAGGGACTTGATATACAGATCATCCCAATCTCTTGGACTTGATCATCAAGCTAGGAGAGGCGTTTTCGATAGCAGTCTCCACGACGATGTCAGGATTCATATGTCAGCTCAATTTGATCTCATGAAGCATGTCAGCATAGATTTTTTTAGCTATACTTTTTTTACCACTTCTCATGATATAATTGATGATTTTATTTGTCTTCTCCACAGGAGTAGAGGTTGTAGTAAGCTTGACCATGTTTATTAATGTAGAATGTAAAATGTAGAAGAATTAATGTTTTTGTCACTCTGAACGAAGTGAAGAGTATAACTGTAACTTAGTTATATCCTTCGCTGAAACACTCAGGATGACAATGGATTCGGTATTACAGGGATATTATTTCTTTGGTTTCTTAGCGCCATACAATGATCTAGATTGTCTTCTTTTGTCTACTGGATTGGCGTCATATTTTCCTCTCACGATATGATATCTCACACCTGGAAGATCTTTTACTCTACCTCCTCTAACCAAAACAACACTATGCTCTTGGAGAGTATGAGATTCACCTGGGATATATGCCAATACTTCTGCCCCATTGGACAATCTGACTTTGGCAAATTTTCTCTGAGCTGAATTTGGTTTCTTGGGTCCCATGACTGATACTTTGAGACAAACTCATCTTTTGAAAGGAGACGGTCTAGCAACTTTCTTGTTGTTATCAAGTTTGTTGATCCCAAATTGAAGTGCAGGGGCTTTGGATTTATAAGTTTTTCTGGTTCTTCATTTTTTGATCAATTGATTGATTGTAGGCATGATAATCGAAGTGTTAAATGTAAAATGCTAAGTATTGAATGATAGGGTTTTTGCAAAGAGAAAGAAAAAATCCACTTCCGAACTCCAAACTTTGAATTCTGAATTCTTTTTGCATATACAAAAAAATTTGTGCAAAGACCACTATACCAAATTCGGATGCAAAATCAAGCAAAAATGACATAAAAATGATATAAATTTGAAAATAGATATGAAATTTTAAAATACTGATTTTCTCCACGAACAAATCTCCGACGACGCTCGCCTCCATTTTTTCGACAAAACAAAAAAGACGGAGGTAAAAAACCCTCCGTCTTTCTTAAATATGACAATATAAATAAACTATTTCACTATTTTTTTGCCATAAGAAATACCTTTGGCATCAGTAAAATAAATTATATATATTCCGCTGCGAAATGTAGAAAAATCAATCTGCATCTGAGTGGTAGTAGTATTGTTGTAAACAATTTCCCCCAACATATTGATAATCTTTACAGTTTTGATCTGTTCAATATCAATATTTGATATGTTTAGTTGAGTGCTAAACGGATTAGGAAATATCAGCGTATTATTAACAGAGGCTTGTAACTGATCAATTCCAGTCCTGTTCTTGAAATACAGAACCGTTTTAGCCCATCCTACGCACCCTGTAACAGGATGAATGTAGGTATAGGTTATGGTATCAGTTTCGCTAGTCAAACTAGGATAAAGCACACCATCAATAACTCCCTGTCCACTCCAGTCCCCTCCAAAAGGATGCCCATAATTTCCAAGACTAAACGATGATGCGTCATGGAATATAGAATCACCTCCGTTAATAACATCAATTGAAACCATAGGTGAGGGATTGATAGTTAACAAATCCTGTGCAGAGCCACTACATCCATCTGCCATAAATTTATAAGTGATCTGATAAGTGCCAGTGGCACTCCCTGATGGGTACAACGTGTCGTTCATCAGCATTAAAAATCCGCCTACTACACTATAATGCCCACCGATTGGACTTCCACCTGCAGGAATAATGATCCCATCACCCTGGCAGATTTGATCGTCTGCTAAGTTCAGAGTTACAACAGGGTTTTGATGAACGGTTATTAACTGATAATCTAATGCAGTGCAACCATTGGATGTTACTGTTACTGCATAAGTGGTTGTGGTATTCGGTGTTTTAGTGATTGACGAACTATGTTCTCCGGTGTTCCATGTATAACTTACACCTGATGATGCGGTAGTGGTTAAATTTACAGAGATACCATCGCAAATATCGGTAATCGTGTTGGTGATAGTTACTGTTGGATTTGGGTTAACAACTATGGTAGTGTTACTGTATTGTCCATTTCCACAAGCATTTATCCCCATAACAGAAACAACAAAGCTCCCTGTTTGGTTGAATTGAAATGAACTCTGTGTGGATTGGTTGTAAACCAAAGTACCTCCTGTTGAAAACCATGAATAACTGGTCGCGTTCGTGATTGTTGTAGTCGAAAAGTTCAAAGTCGTACCCTGACAAATGTTGTTAGAACCGTTCGTAATAGTTATGGCACCAGCATTCCCCGGTAATGGGGTGATCACGATATTTGCTATTCCATTCATTAATGCATTACATCCAATTGTAGATGTTGCACTAACCGTATAGTTACTTGGGCTGACAGTTGGGTTTACAGTAAGTTGTATAGGATTTCCAGTACCTGCTATTAAATTTCCAACAGCTATTCCATTTTCCATAAACTGGTAGCTAACACCGATTTCTGAGTTTGATAAAGTTAGAACTACTGATCCACCAGCACAGATTGCATTTGTATTAGAACTAAGATTAAATTGAGTTGGAATAGATTGCACGATTACAGTTACTGAACTTGAAACATTAGAACAACCATTAATATCGCTTACAAGAACTGAATAATTACCACTTGTTGTAGCTGTATAATTATTCTGATTTGCGTTAGTAATGGCGTTATTGTTTAGTAACCACTGGTACATTAAATTCGTACCTAAATTAGCATCCAATTGAACTGAATTCCCATTACAAAAAGTTGTAGCAGTCGCAGGTGTTACCGTTGCAGTCGGTAAACTATTTACTGTTACCGTTACTCCTGCTGAAGTTGCTGAGCAACCATTCGCGTTAGTAACAATAACTGTGTAGCTACCTGTTGCGCCAGCAACATAAGTTGCTCCACTTCCAACATTGATGTTGCCATTAAATAACCACTGGTAATTATACCCAGTACCTAAGTTGGCATCTAATTGAACTGACCCACCCTGGCAAAAAGTTGTAGTTGTTAATGGTGTTGCAGTCGCTGTTGGTAAAGTGTTTACAGTTACTACTATTGGGGAAGATGTTGCAGTACAACCATTGATGTCGGTTACCTGAACTGAATAACTTCCTGCTAAAGTTGCTGTATACGCTGGATTCCCCATCGAAAATAATGGGATAGAATTACGCATCCAACTGTAATTATATCCAGTACCTACACTTGCATTCAGAACTACTGAGTCCACAGTACAAAAAGTAGTGGGAGTCGTTGTAGTAATAATTGCAGTTGGTAATTGATTTACAGTAACAGCAGTAATTACAGATGTGTTAGAACAACCATTTCCATCAGTGATTTGAATTGTATAATTTCCTGATGCGGTGGCTGTAATGTGAGTAAGTGTGATTCCAGTTGAAATATTATTCAAATTCCATTGGTAAGCATATCCAGTTCCCGTGTTCGAGTTTAAAATCACTGATCCTCCGTAGCAGAATGTTGTAGCTGACGAAGGAGTAATAGTTGCTGTTGGTAATGGATTGACTGTTACATTTACTCCAGTACTTGAAATATTAGAACAACCATTTAAATCTGTAACTTCAACGGTATAAAAACCTGAAGTCGTAGCAGTATAACTCGCTACAACACCAGTATTTACAATTGATCCGTTATCTTTCCATTGATAGGTATAGCCTGTACCAGTATTTGCAATTAAATTTACACTTCCACCAGCACAGAAATTTGTAGTGCCAGTAGCAGCAATAGTTGCGGTTGGTAAAGCATTTATAGTTACAGTAGTTGGAATTGATATTGCTGTACATCCATTCGGATCAGTTACTTCAACAGTATAGTTTCCTGCCGAAGTGGCAGTATAGGATGAAGCAGTTGCTCCACCGATATTTATACTGTTATTTCTCCACTGATAGGCATATCCAGCACCTGTATTTGCATTAAGTGTTACACTTCCTCCGTAGCAAACTGTTGTTGAAGTAGATGCAGTAATTGTTGCAGTCGGTAAACTATTTACTGTTACCGTTACTCCTGCTGAAGTTGCTGAGCAACCATTCGCATCAGTTACTATTACTGTATAGATTCCTGCTAAAGTTGCCGTATAAGATGGTCCATTTGCAAGAAAATATCCATTCAAAGTCCATTGATATGTATATCCAGTCCCTGTATTTGCATTTAATAACACTGACCCTCCAGAACAGAATGTTGTTGAAGTTGCAGGTGTAATTAAAGCGGTTGGTCCAGAATTTACAGTTACAGTGGTTGAAGAAGATACGTTGGTGCATCCGTTATTATCCGTAACTTGTACAGAATAATTCCCAGATGTGGTTGCTGAATAAGTAGCTCCAGTTTGACCAGCAATTGTTGCTCCATTTAATTGCCATTGATAGGCAGTGTTTGAATTGCTAATTAATAATACTGATCCACCCTGACAAAATGTTGTTGAGCTTTGTGGTGTTACTGTTGCTGTTGGTAAACTGTTTACTGTCACAATCACTGGTAACGAGGTGCTTGTGCAACCATCAGTTACCTGAACTGTATAAGTTCCAGATGTAGTTGCTGTGTAAGTAGATGTGGTTGCTCCAGTGATTATTACTCCATTCAAATTCCACTGATAAGTAAAGTTAGTCCCTGTATTCGCATTTAAAACAACTGATCCTCCCTGACAAAAAGTCGTTGAGGTTGCAGGTGTAATACTTGCTGTTGGGGGATTGTTTACAGTTACTGTTGTTGGTAATGAAGTCGAGCTACAACCACTTGCATCAGTAATTTGAACTGAAAAGATGTTCGCAGCTATAGCTGTGTAAGTAGAATTGGTTGCCCCGAAAATTGGGTTACCATTTATTAACCACTGATAACTGTAACCTGTTCCTGTGTTTGCATTTAACAATACATATCCTCCAGTACAAAAACTGGTTGAGCCAGTGATCGAAGCTGTTGGACCGTTGCTAACAGTGACAGTCTTGCTTATACAACTTGTAGTATTACAAGCACCTTCAGCTCTTACATAATAAGTCGTTGTAGCTGTTGGACTTTGATTTAATGTTGTTCCGTTCCCCTCATAATTACCACCACAAAATCCTGAATACCATTTCCATATTGCACCAGTTCCTAAAGTTCCTCCTGCTAAGGTTAAAGTTGTTGAGGTACCTAAACATAATATTGATGGCGTAGCTGTGATTGATGTTGCGGCAATTGCCGGACTTCCAGCTACAACAATTGTTATGGTATCATCGCAGTTTCCCCATGGACCATGAACATGGATCCAAATATTTCCTGCAATTGTGGCAGTTGTTGTAATCGGTGTGATCGAAGTGCTTCCTGTTGTTCCAGAAGGTCCCCAAGTATAGGTACTTCCAGCTCCGGTAACGGTTGCAGTAATTACTGCAGTTCCCCCAGGACATATTGTATCACTGGGATTTGAACTCAAGCTAACACCACATTGGCTGAAAGCGAATTCTGCTGATAATATCAGCACTAAAAAAATAATTAAATTTTTCATAAGATAAATTTTAAATTGTTTTTTTTACTAATTTTATTAAATTTTTTTGCAGAAATTTCGCACGAAGCAAGGTAATTCTACAGATACCTTTATTGATTAATGAACATCCCCACAAAATCATCCTGTCAGAAAGCACTCCAAATTACGTATGTATGGTAATTTATATCGTGGTTTCTTTAGAATTTTAATGTTGAAATATTCATTAACGAAAAAAACTAAAGACATAAAAATTCTCCTTTCTTTTTATTTTTGTTAATGACTATAAATGTTAATGAGTACCTAGCATAAAACCATACGCCAGTACCTTCACTGGGTAACTACCTCAGTATGAGAATGTATACTGATTTATTAGCAAAAGTCAAGAAGAAATGGTTATTTTGTTG